>JAUNQM010000266.1:0-752 GCA_030536165.1 Prevotellaceae bacterium
CACTAAAAAAGCTATAGTTTATAGGTGGAATCTCTATTGATTGATTTGGGTTTTTATGTTTTTTTTACTAATTTTGCACGAAAGAATTATAAGATGAACGATAATTTTCAATTTCGCAGATTCACTATTGCCCAGTCGCGCACGGCTATGAAGGTCGGGACGGACGGCGTTTTGCTCGGTGCGTGGGCGGCAATAGAAGCGCTGGACCATGCTGATGCCATAGATGTCTTGGACGTGGGTACAGGCACGGGACTGATTGCCTTGATGGTCGCACAAAAAGCGGAAAATGCACGTGTGACAGCCATCGACATCGACGCAGATGCCGTGGCTCAGGCGCAGGAAAACGTCGATGCTTCTCCGTGGAAAGAGCGTATCACGTTGATAAATATGCCTCTCCAAGACTTTACAACCGATGTCCGTTTTTCAATGATATTGTCGAATCCACCATATTTCATCAACTCACAGAAGTGTCCTGACCGCCAGCGTTCGCTTGCACGTCATGCCGATTCATTGCCGTTGCAAACATTGATGAAACGTGCTACAGAACTGCTTTTGCCCGAAGGAAGGCTGTGCATAATCCTACCAGACGAGGCAGTGAAGGAGTCCGATAGGTGGGCGGCTGTCTATGGGCTGTTTCCGCTGAAACGCATCAGCATCCGCACGAAAACGAATAAGCCCGTCAGACGAGCCATACTCTGCTACGGAATGAAGCCGTCGGGTTGGGTAGAGGAGACGCATGCAATCCTCCTCGA
>JAUNQM010000266.1:762-3587 GCA_030536165.1 Prevotellaceae bacterium
TACGTGTGACTACTATCTGGATAGCATTTAACGCTTCTCTCAGCCCTTCACACCTAAGGAGTTAACGACGTCATACCTGAGGTGTGACCCCATTACACACCTGAGGTGTGACCACACCTCACACCTTAGGTGTAAGCAATATGACACCTTAGGTGTGAAGGGCTAAAAAATGCCTTATACACCCCTACAGCTTATTTTCTATAGAATCTATAAAAAACTATGGGTGCTATTGAAATTTATTAGAGAAAAGCAGGACTTTTTCCGCTTTTTGGCTCATAATACGCGCGCATGCGCGTGCGCGTATTTATTAATAAGGTGTAGCGTTGATGATGCTCGGCTACATTCCAAGTTTCTTCAGCAGTTGCTTACTGCCTTTGCGCAGGTCGTCGCGCACGTCGTAGATGCCGTTGATAAAGTCCGTAACAGCGTCAAAAGCAGTTCTTTCCGTGTCGTTGTCGTCCGTTGGGTGCTTATTCGGATTTACCACAACATTGATGCCCTTTGGTATCATCTCGACCGTGACATCCTGCGAAGTCATGGTCGGGTCGCCGTCGAAATGGATGACGCCAGGCATCGAACGGCGGATGTGAATCTTACGACTCCTAAAAGTTTTTATCTTGCTGTTGCGGTCGATAGACTTGCTGTAGAGCTGCAACCACATTTCCGGCACGTCGATGGCGTTGAAAGGCTCGACGATGATGACGTCCATCTGCCCGTCGCTCATCGAGGCGTGAGGCGCAATAAACGCATTGTTGCCCCATTGCGAAGCGTTGGCGCAAGTAATCAGAAAGGCTTTGTAGCTCATTTTGCCAGTCTCGTCTTCTATCTCGTAAGTCTCAGGTTTGTATTTCACAACCTCGTTGAAGGCACTCTCAACGTAGGATGCGGCACCGCGTTTACCTGCGTCGGCAAACTTTCGGCTTACCAGAGCATCGAAGCCCATGCCGCACGTGCAGAAGAACGGAATGCCGTTAATCTTGCCGTAGTCCAGTTTGTGAATCTCGCATTCATTGATTATCTGGATTGATTTGCGCGCGTTGATAGGGATTCGCAAATGGCGGGCAAGTCCGTTTCCGCTGCCGTATGGAACGATGGCAATCGCTGTGTCGGTGTGAACAATCGAACGAGCGACCTCGTTCACGGTGCCGTCGCCACCAACGGCTACGACAATGTCGATGCCTTCTTCCGCAGCCTCCTTAGCCAACTTTGACGCATGGCCGCCATACTCGGTGTAGCAAATCGAGCATTCGAACTTATCCAAATCGAGCGTCTTTGCTATCAAGCTGGTCAAACCCTTCTTCTTGCCGTTGCCGGAAATAGGGTTGATGATGAAACGTATCTTTTTCTTGTCTGCCATATCGACTGCAAAAATAGAAAATCTTTTTCAAAAACAATATTTTTTTATAAAATTTAATTGTATATGATAGTTTTTTTATACCTTTGCACCTTGTAATTCAAACAAGGAATATAAATACCTTAATTATATGGGACTTTTACAAGACAGATTAAAGCAATACGAAGAGCCTCAGAAGTTGATGAGAGTAGGTTTGTATCCATATTTCCGCGCAATCGAGGGAAAGCAGGGTACAGAAGTTGAAATGGAAACAGCCGACGGTGGAACTCAGAAGGTTCTTATGTTCGGATCAAACGCCTACACTGGTCTTACAGGTGACGAGAGAGTAATTGCTGCAGCAAAGGCTGCATTGGATAAATATGGTTCAGGTTGTGCCGGAAGTCGTTTCCTCAATGGAACTCTTGACCTTCACGTGCAACTCGAAAAAGAACTTGCAGAATTCGTGCACAAGGATGAAACGCTTGTATTCTCAACAGGTTTCGGCGTGAACGATGGTGTACTTGCATGTATCTGCAACCGTAATGACTATATTATCTGCGACGAACGCGACCATGCAAGTATCGTTGATGGACGCCGCAAGTCAATGGCAACATGTCTGAAGTTCAGACATAACGACATGGATGACCTTGAAAAGAAACTCCAGAAGTGCGAGCCAGAGGCTGTGAAACTTATCGTTGTGGATGGCGTGTTCTCAATGGAAGGCGATCTTGCAAACCTGCCAGAGATTATTCGATTGAAGAAAAAGTACAACGCAACAGTCATGGTCGATGAGGCTCATGGCATCGGCGTGTTTGGTAAAGACGGTTCAGGCGTGTGCGACCACTTTGGGTTGACTGATGAAGTTGACCTTATCATGGGTACATTCAGCAAGAGTCTTGCAAGCATCGGTGGCTTCATCGCTGCTGACTCATCTATAATAAACTACTTGCGTCACAACTGCCGTACATACATCTTCAGCGCTTCAAACACACCTGCAGCAACAGCCGCAGCGCGTGAGGCATTGCATATCATCAAGGCAGAACCAGAGCGCATTGAGCATCTTTGGGACATCACTAACTACGCATTAAAGCGTTTCCGCGAGGAAGGATTTGAGATTGGCGACACTGAGAGTCCAATCATACCGCTTTATGTTCGCGACTTCCAGAAGACATTCATTGTAACTCGCAAGGCATTTGAAGCAGGAGCATTCATCAACCCTGTTGTGCCACCTGCTTGTGCACCGCAAGACACACTCGTACGTTTTGCTCTCATGGCAACTCATACTAAGGAAGAAGTGGAGCGTGGTGTGCAGATTTTGACAGAAGTATTCCGCAAAGAAGGACTTTTGAAATAAAAATTGAAAAAACTTCCAAAAATATTTGGTGGTTTCAAAATAAAGTAGTACCTTTGCACTCGCTTTCGAAAATAAAGCAAAGCATACTACATTCGGGGTGTAGTTCAGTCCGGTAGAATACCTGGTTTGGGACCAGGG
>JAUNQM010000029.1 GCA_030536165.1 Prevotellaceae bacterium
CGACACGATGGAAATCCTAAATCACGTTCAGGAAGACAAAGCGGGGCGGTATGGATGACGTAGGTCGGAACTTATAGAATGTTCCGTGGGAGTCCTAAATCCTATTTAATTCCCTGCATTGCACGGGCTTCGGCAGGGGTTGCAGGCTCGCATCCCATAGCACGAATCATGGCAACAAGACGCTCTACGAGTTCTGCATTTGACTTTGCTACCTTTCCTTCAGCATAATAGAAACTATCTTCAAAGCCTATTCTAACCACGCTTGCACCCATTCCTATGGCACATGCGAGGAACGAGAAGTCGTCCATCGAGTCGTGGGTTATGCCCCAGCTCGTGCCTGCTTCGCGTAGTTCGTTCATGAAACAAAGGTTGCGGGCATTGGCTGAAAGGTTGCTCGACGTGCCTTTTCCGAGACAGAAATTATAGTGCAATGGTCGCTGAAGCACGCCTTCATCCGCCAGTTTGGTGCATGTTTCCACCATACTGAGGTCGAAAAGTTCCATCTCTGGCACTACGTTAGCCTCTTTCATGCGCTGCGCCCAGTAACGAATGTCGGGCAGAGTGTTGACATAGACGGTCTCGCCAAAGTTCACTGAACCCATGTTGAGCGAGGCAACTTCCACCTCAGGCACGTTAAGGCACACGCATCTCTCGGCAAGTGTGAGCGACGAAAGCCCACCTGTGGAGCCTTGTATTATCATGTCCGACTGCTGGTGAATACGATGGATTGTATCGCTGAACACGTCGAGGTCGAAAGTCTGTTCGCCTTTTAAGTCGCGAGTGTGTAGATGCACCTCGCATGCACCTGCCTTGTAGCAGTTGATTACGTCCTCTGTTATCTCTTCGGGAGTCAGAGGATTCTTGCACCCTTCAGGTATCTCATGCCCCACGTGACATACAGGAGCAACGGTAATGATTATTTTGCGCATATTGTTTTTTGTAAGTTGTACATTGTAACTTGTAGGTTTTCTAGCGAATCTAGGAACACTAGGACCTATAACCTACGACCAAATTTGTGAATTGTAAATTAGTCTTTATATCCGTTAGGGTTATTCTTCTGCCAGTTCCATGAATCGCGACACATGTCATCGATGCCATACTGCGCCTTCCAACCCAGTTCGCGTTCAGCCTTTGCAGGATTGCTATAACATGTGGCTATGTCGCCTGGACGACGTGGCTTTACAGAGTAAGGCACTGGCACGTCGTTCACCTTCGTGAAAGCATTTACTACGTCGAGAACGCTGTAGCCATGACCTGTGCCGAGGTTGTAGATAGCAAGTCCGCAGTTCTTTTCTATTGCCTGAAGCGCCTTAACATGTCCGTTGGCGAGGTCAACAACGTGGATGTAGTCGCGAACACCTGTGCCATCGTGAGTGTCATAGTCGTTGCCGAAAACGCCGAGTTCAGCCCTCTTGCCAACTGCGACTTGCGTAATATAAGGCATCAGATTGTTTGGTATTCCGTTAGGATCTTCGCCAATGCGACCACTCTTATGGGCACCGATTGGGTTGAAGTAGCGAAGTAGCACCACGTTCCAATCGTTGTCGGCACGCTGAATATCCATGAAAATCTCCTCAAGCATACTCTTGGTCTGACCGTAAGGATTGGTGCATTGACCCTTTGGGCACTCTTCAGTGATAGGAATCATGGCAGGGTTTCCATAGACAGTTGCCGAAGACGAGAAGATGATGTTCTTGCAATTGTGGCTGCGGAGCACGTCGATAAGGCAGAGAGTGCCTGCAATATTGTTCTCATAATACTCAAAAGGCTTGGCAACAGATTCGCCGACAGCCTTTAGGCCAGCGAAGTGGATGCAAGCAAAGAAGTCGTGCTCGTCCATGACACAATTAAGACCTTCCTTGTCGCGAATATCCACATTATAATATTGCACCTCACGCCCGATGATTTCAGAGACGCGCTTCAAAGATTCAGCATTTGAATTGCAGAAGTTATCGACCACAACAAAATCGTAGCCAGCACCTGCAAGTTCTATCAATGTATGGCTGCCGATGTATCCGGCACCGCCTGTAACTAAGATTTTTTTCATGTTTTGTTGTTATTTTGTTTTATAGGTTTTCAAGGAATTTACTCAAGTCCGAACAGCATCTTCAGCCCACCATCAACACCGCTGAAGCCCATGAAGGCAAGCGAGATAAGTCCGGCAGTGATAAGCACGATTGAGATGCCGCGCATACCTTTAGGCACATCGACGAGTTCAAGTTGTTCACGTATGCCCGCAAAGACTATCAATGCCACAGCAAAGCCGACTGCCGTTGAGAATGCATAGACAATGCTCTGAATCAGCGTGAACTCCTTCTGGATTACGAGTATTGCCACACCGAGAACGGCACAGTTTGTGGTAATCAATGGGAGAAATATGCCGAGTGCCTGGTATAAAGCAGGCGAGACTTTCTTCAGGATTATCTCAAGCATCTGCACGAGTGCAGCGATGACAAGGATAAAGACAAGCGTCTGAAGGTATGCCAGATTGCATGGATTGAGCACGTATATCTGTATGAGATACGTCACGATGGTTGAAAGCGTAAGCACAAACATTACAGCCAAGCCCATGCCCGTGGCTGTAGATATCTTCTTCGACACGCCAAGGAACGGACAGATGCCAAGGAACTGCGAGAAGACTATATTGTTTACGAATATTGCCGTGATGAAAATAAGTAGGTATTCCATATTGTTTTTATTTACGGATTTTTACTCGTCCCGTAGGAGATCCTGAATCAAGTTCTTTCAGTCGCGTGATGCGCTTTGTGAAAGCGGCAAAGCCGATTACAGGATGACGTGGTGGGGTGTTCTGGATGACGAGGATAGATATTTTCTATTTCTTAAACTTATTTATTATTGCCACGAGGTAGCCTAAAGTGATAAATGCACCTGGAGCGAGGACAAACATCAGCATGCCATAGTCTTCAGGGAAGACTGTGTAGCCGAAGACCTTGCCAGTGCCGAGGATTTCACGACATGCACCGAGAAGCGTAAGTCCGAGTGTGAAGCCAAGACCGATGCCAATGCCATCGAAGACGCCTGCAACAGGTGTGTTCTTCGATGCAAACGACTCTGCACGTCCGAGAATGATGCAGTTTACGACTATCAGCGGAATGAACAAGCCCAATGTCTCATACATCACAGGTGCGTATGCCTGCATCAAGAGCTGCAGCACAGTCACAAATGTAGCGATGACAGAGATAAACACAGGTATGCGTATCATGTCTGGCGTCAAGTCTTTTATCAGCGAGATTACCACGTTTGAACAAATCAGGACAAACATTGTAGCCAATCCCATAGACATACCGTTAACTGCTGACGTGGTCGTTGCCAGCGTCGGACACATACCAAGCATGAGAACAAACGTAGGGTTCTCTATGAATATGCCGTTCTTTAGTATATTAAAATAGTTCTTCATTTCTTGCCTCCCTTCTTGTGTTTGCTTGCACCTGTTGTGCTATCTACAGCCTTATCAGAATGATGTTTATCAGCATTTGCTTGTTTACTTGCACCTGTTGAACAATCGATAGTTGAATCTGGATTCAAATATGCATAGTAGGCTTGATTCACGGCTTTGAGGAATGCGCGTGACGTTATTGTCGAAGCTGTGATTGCATCAACCTTTAGACTATCAACGCCATCGTCCTTGTGCGTGACGAGTTGTCCTGCCTTCTTGCCAATGATGTCGCCCTTGCTTCCTTTCTGGAACCATTCATCAGCCTTTGCACCAAGTCCTGGAGTCTCTGCACTCTGAAGGATTGTGTAACCACAGACATTACCTTCAGAATCGAAACCAACTAACGCACGCAAGTCACCGCCAAAGCCCTGAGTAGTGCTCTCTACGGCTGCGCCAACAACTTCACCCGACGAACTTTGTGCTTTATGTATCACAAATTCATACTCCTTGCCGTCGAAGACTTTCTTTATAACTACAGGAGAATCAGTGACAATGCTGTCAGAATTCATTACCGACTTTATGCCATCGCTTAATTGTTTCTCCTGAACCTTTGCAATAGGTTCTTCAGTTATTTTGTTTACAATCGCGAGCACACCACCAGTCAGCACAGCCGTGCCGGTAAGTACTGCAACCATATTCTTCAATGTAGATTCAAGTTTCTTCATTTTGCAGCCTCCCCGAATCGTTTAGGTTTACAATAGTTGTTGATAAGAGGAGTGAAAGCATTCATTATTAATATAGCGAATGACATTCCTTCTGGGTATGCGCCGAAGTTACGTATCACGATAGTCAGCACACCAATAGAGATACCATATATTACCTGTCCTTTCTTCGACATAGGCGAAGTGACATAGTCTGTTGCCATGAATATTGCGCCGAGCATCAATCCACCACTGAACATCACATTGAGTGGAGATGCATACACTGGGTTAGAATAATGCAGCACTGCACTTATCACGAGCACTGTGCCGAGGATGGTTACTGGTATATGCCATGTGATTATCTTCTTCGTAAGCATGTAAATACCACCAAGAATCAAGGCGAGTCCACAGATTTCACCGATACACCCACCGCCGAGGATGCCATGATTGCCTATCAGCAAATCAAATCCTTGCGGAAGTTGTTCGAGCACCGACGCGTCGCTCGTCTTTATTGCCTGGTTCATTATTGCAAGTGGAGTGGCACCTGTAGTAGCATCGGTGTAAGCAAGAAGCTGTCCGCTGACTGGCCACGACGTCATCTGCACAGGAAAACTAACGAGTAGGAACGCACGACCTACGAGTGCAGGGTTGAAAGGATTGCATCCAAGTCCGCCGAAAGTCATCTTTCCGATGCCAATGGCAACGAGTGCGCCAATGAGTATAATCCAGATTGGAAGGTTCGACGGCATGTTGAACCCGAGCAAGATACCTGTAAGGATAGCGCTACCATCTGTAATGGTTGTCTTTTCTCGTTTAAGAATGAACTTTGTTATAGCCCATTCAAACAGCACACATGCAACGACACTTGTGGCGCAGACGATGAAAGCACCAAGTCCGAAGAAGGCAAACGAGACCACTAGAGCAGGAATGAGTGCGATAAGCACACCGTACATATTCTTCTCTGTGGAGTCACCTCCGTGAGCATGTGGAGATAATGATACGATTAATCTATGCATTGTATTGATTTACGATTTGACTATTTACGATTTACTCTTTTGAATTGTGCCCCATGATTACTTTGCATTACGTGCACGGATAGCAGCGTTTACCTTTGCCTTGCCGATTGAGATGCTATCGAGAAGCGGACGATGAGCGGGGCATGTGAACTGGCAGCAGCCACATGAAAGGCAACTCATTATGTCTTCTTTTTCCAGTTTATCCAAGTCAGGCGATGTCATTTCCGAAAGCTTTGCCAGCAAATATGGCTCAAGTCCCATCGGGCATGCACTTACACACTTTGCACATCTGATGCAAGGCGATGGTTCTCGCCTTATCGCTTCCTTTCCCGTGATAATAGTTATGGAGTTCGTTCCCTTGCACACTGGTGCCTCCAAGTTGTTCAGAGCCTTTCCCATCATCGGACCGCCCGATAATATCTTGTTGTCGCCGTCAGGTATTCCGCCGCAAGCCTCTACAAGCACTTTCGCAGGCGTGCCCAGTCTTACAAGGAAGTTGCCTGGATGCGCAAGTTCCTTGCCCGTTACGGTTGTGTAACGCTCAAACAACGGTTTATGCTTCATCACGGCTTGATATACAGCGTATGCCGTTCCCACATTCTGCACCACAGCACCTACGTTGACAGGTATTGCTGGTGGAGCTGGAACTTGTCTGCGAATACATGCATCGACTAATTGTTTCTCGCCGCCTTGCGGATATTTCTGCTTTAAAGCCACAACTTCAACGTTAGGCAGACCATAACATTTCATCTCAAACAAGTCGATGGCTTTTGGTTTGTTGGCTTCAATGCCGATATAAGCACGGTCAACATTCACAGCTTTCATCAGCAGTTTTATGCCTTCAATAATCTCATCGCTGTGCTCCATCATCAGTCGGTAATCGGCTGTGATATACGGTTCACATTCCACACCATTTATTATCACGCACTCTGCCTTTGCTGTAGGTGGAGGGGTGAGTTTAATGAATGTAGGGAATCCTGCGCCACCCATGCCTGTGATGCCGGCAGCCTTTATTCTGTTGACTATTTCCTCTGCAGTCAGTTCTGGGTGAGCCTCTACTTTCTCGAGTTTTGTACTTCTATCAATCGTGCTCTCCCATTCGTCGCCCTCTACATTTATAATAATAGCAGGCTTACGATAGCCCGATGCATCCCAACAGTTATCAATCTTCGCTACTGTGCCTGATACAGACGAGAAGATTGGAGCAGAAACAAAGCCTGATGCCTCTGCAACGAGTGTTCCCACCTTGACCTTGTCGCCTTTCTGCACTACAGGATTTGCCGGTGCGCCAATGTGCTGCGACAGCGGTAGTACGATTTGTTGTGGCAGAGGGGCAACCTGTGTCGCCATTTCTGCTGTTATCTTATTGTCGGCAGGATGAACGCCGCCTTTCTTGAATGTCTTTAGTTTCATGCGTTGTCCTCCTTATTATTTATTGGTTGTGGGATGACATTTACCGTCGTTGTCTCCAACGGTGCTGCAATTCTTGGCGCAGGGAAGTTTATCTCATGGATTGCCTTTGAAGGGCAAACCTTGACACAACTGCGGCAGAGACGACACTTGTCCTCGTCAATGTGAGCAACGTTGTTTGCAACTGTGATTGCCTCAAACTTGCATTCCTTGACGCAGAGATTGCAACCGATACATGCAGCCGAACATGCTTTCTTTGCCACAGGTCCCTTGTCCTTGCTGACGCAATCGACCCAGATACGACGATCCTTCGGTCCGCGTTTGCGTATCTCTATGATGCCACGTGGACAAGCCTTTGCACAACTTCCGCAGCCTCCACACTTGTCGAAATCTACCTCTGGCAAACCCGTAGTTGAGTTAATGCTTATTGCATCCATAGTGCAGGCTTTTACGCAGTCGCCACATCCAAGGCATCCATAACCGCACTCTGTCTCTCCCGCACCGCAGGCATGGAGGTTGGCACAGGTCATGCTGCCATCATACGTTACCACGTGAGGGCGATTGTCGCAGGTTCCATTGCAACGCACGACAGCAACCTTACGGTCAACTGCCGATGCCTGCATGCCAAGGATACCAGCAACCTTGTTCATCACCTCCTCGCCACCTACCGGACAAGCGAATCCTTCTATCGAACCAGAATCGGCTGCCTTCACACAAGCGTTGGCAAAACCTGAACATCCAGGGAAGCCACAGCCGCCACAGTTTGCACCAGGCAACGCTTCTGTCACCTTTGCGATACGCGCATCTTCATTCACAGCAAACTTCTTCGACACGCCGTACAAGATTACGGCTGCGATAAGTCCTACAATGCCCAAGACGATTACTGCAATCAAAAAAAAGTTCATTGTCAATTATAAATTTTCAATTATCTATTACTCTATCCGTCATTGCGGGCTGACCCGCAACCTTATTTTCCTTTATAAAAAACGATATTCGTTTCTGAATCTTCCCTCTCATAACGTAAAGCCCCACATAATATAGCATCAGCGAAGCTATTGCTGAAAGCGCTGCCAAAGGTTCAGTTCCTGTGAAATATAGCACTATTGCAAGCACAGCCACCATAATAACGAGCGGCACGACATACGCCCAAAGCACTGCCTGCCACCCTACTGAAGCGGCAGCGCACACCGTCACTTCATCGCCGACCTTCAAAGGCAGCTTATTGTTATATACGTCAATGTGCTTCTCTCTATTCTCGTTTGAGGCACAAAAGGAACGAGCTTCGCACATGCTGCAAGCGGACGTCTGCGCAATCCTTACCACCACATGGCCGCCATCCACAGACTCCACAATACCTTTATGTTCTATCACGTTCTTCATTCCTCGCCTTCCTCCATCAGTCATTGTGGCATTCATCTTTCCACATTGCGAACTTCCCTGTCCGCCATAGAGGGCTTCTCTGTCCGTTATTGCGCAATTTCCCCGTCCGTCATTGAGGGCTTACCTTTTCGTCATTGCGGGCTTAACCCGCAATCTTATTTCGTCGATGCAAATTTACTAAAAATCATTCTATTTGCAAAGCAAAAAGGCAAATATTTATAACATGACGTCCATTTAGTGATGTTTGTTTGTAGCAGCAACCTTTTTCCATACTCGCAGGCAGAGTTTTGCGGTCTGCTCTCAACTACAATCCGAAATCCCAGCATCGCATATTCCCGACGCTTGTCGAACGCATTGTTTTAGGCTGTTTTCATAACTGTTTTCTACAGTTGTCCGCTCAACTCCAAAAAAAGTTAACTTTTTTTCGAGTATATGCAACGCATTAAAAAAGTCATTCGTTCACATGATGAAAATTGAGCGAATGACTTACACAAATAATCCCTTTTACTTCCCCGCGACATCTATCACGTCCGACTTGCTTCTTGCCGTAAATTCAGGCGAATATGCGCATTGCACGGTGACCGGAGCATACTGGTACGTGCCTTCGCGGTCGATGAAATACTCTGTCTCGAACTCATGCGTGCCCTTTGAAAGCATGAGAATGAAGTAGTTTGTCGAGCAGTCTTTAGGCGAGACATAGCATCCGCGGCTCATGCCACTAAGCTGATTTACAGGCTCCATACATGCTGCACGCTTGTCTGTTACCTGAATAAAATCATAGTCGCGGTCAGCGCGTATGGTTATCTTCACCTTTACCTTGTCGCCCACTTTGAGGTGCAAAGCTTGTCCAGAAGGAGATCCTGAATCAAGTTCAGGATGACGATTGTTTATGCCAATAGTCCTCGTCACGCTTATTCCCGTTGACGAAGCATCAACGTCTTTCACAGGCTGCATGAACTGCGCATAGACAGCTCCCCAGCTTGTGCCTGTCGAGGTCTTGCTGATTTCAAGTTGCTTCTCATTATTATAAGGCATGGCTTTCTTCACGTATCCCAGCCCAGCAGTACGATTAGAGAACTCAACCTTGCGCCCGTCGATTGTTATTTCCGACGGTTCTTTGGCATCAAGACTCGCCGTGTTGTCTATCATAAAGGCGTAGATTGCGTCCATCGTGTTCAACGGTGTCGCCCAGAACTGCGTGCGCTTCTCCTGTAGCAGCCATCTTTGCATCTCTTCAATCGTCTTTTTGTCGTCTGGGGTGACGCAGCTTATGGCTTCGATTGCCGAAACTTCTGTCGGTATTCTATAGTCGCGCCACGTATAACCGGCACGGTTGGTATCGTAATATCTGCCCATTTCATCGGAATAAACGCTCCATTCCTTCAGACTCTTCACGTACTCTTTTGCTTTGCTTATCTCACCGTTTCGCTGCAAGATTATTGCCGTAAGCCCCTTCTCAAAGATGCTTCTGTTTTTCACGTCCTTCTTTAGCAGGTTTATAAGGTAATTATTGTTCTGCTTCGTAGGCGAATCTAATTCAACGTCGGAGATGGCGCAAGCATACAGATACTGCAAAGTGACGCCTCCAGGGAACGTTTGTTTATGCCCTTTCTTCTCCTCTTTCTTCATATCTGCGACCATCTTATTGGTCTCTTTGCTTAGCCATTTAATACCATTGTTGATGAGATTTCGGTTTTCATTGCTGCCAGTCATCATATTGAGCCGCACAAGGTGTTCCACAACCGAAAGCGTCATGTAGTAGCTTCCTTCCATGCCTTTGAACCACGTCCATGAGCCGTCAGAGAGTTGGAGCGATGCAATCTTTGCAAGGTTGTCGTTTATTTTCAGGTTCAAAGAGTTCTCATCGTAGTAGTTTGCAAGCCGCTTCATCCAGTCGGTTTCGGTGTTTGAATCGAGCACCCACGGCGTTTCGTTCAGTGCAATCGTCTTCAGTTCCTCGTTCTGTGCAAGTTTGCTTGTGAGTGTTTCTTCGTCATTATTCGCCCATTCGAGAATCGTTCGCTTTAGCTGCGGATTGGTCTTTAGGAAGTGGCTTGCGAGGAAATTGCTGTAGTAAGCGCGGAGATATGAGATTACGTCGTCGTTTGTAGGCGTGTCGATTGATGGAAGCGACTGCACAATCATCCATGCAGGGTTGTTTGTGTATTCAATCGTCAGTTTCGCATCAGTCGCATTCTTGCCTATAAGTTTCTGCAAGTCAATGCTCTTGTTGCTAGCCTCATGCTGTGTGATTGCAATGGTATTCATCACCATTTCCTTGTTTGGAAGCAATGGCAGATAGTGTTGTTCGCCATCCGTGAAGCCATCGGCTGTGGCAAACACCTTGCAGATAAGCAACGACTGGCCGCCGTTGGCTATTGCTGCGTCATTGGTATCAATGCTGAATACCGCCGACGTCGATTTGCCTGCAGCTACTTCAAAGGTTGTCTGACGCTGATAGACGATATCATTCGTTTCAGGATTTACGAGTTCCAGGCGTGCTGTTCCGTTCAGGTTCTTCTCCGAAGTGTTTACTATCGTTGAAGCTATTGAGGCTTTGTCGCCGAGGCGTATGAATCTCGGCACGTTTGGCTGCACCATAAGTTCCTTCTGCGCCACGATGTCGCTCTCTATCTGACCGATGCGCATGTCCTTCGTGTGGGCAAGACCGAGGAACTTCCACGTTGTGAGGCACTCTGGCAGAGTGAATAAAATCGTCGCTACTCCATTTTCAGTTGCCAACTGCGGATAGAAGAATGCGGTTTCATTAAGGTTCTCACGCACTTGTGACGTGCTTTTCTCAACTTTCTTCTCTTGCACAACTGCCTTGGTATCAAACATTGGCATTGACTCAGCAGCATCATATACAGCCTCTTCCTCTACGCCATTCGTTGCCATTGCCTTCGCTGATGCAAGCATAGGCATTCCGTAATCTGCATTGGCGCGACTTGCCAAGCCACGAAGCCTGATACCATTCTTCACACTGCGATAGAAGAAGAATAAGTCGCCGTCGAATGAACTCCAAGACCAGTCGGGCACATCAAGCGCGCGATACATCGCATTGCCGCCGTAATATCTATCGTGCGGAGCGACATAATACCAGCGTGTAGAAGGCACAAGTCTTGTGATGCCAAGAGAGAGCGACCATGAATTTTGCGCCATTTCATCGAGACTTTTGTCATACATCGCCGCCATAAGTTGGGCAGCATCAACCGTTCCGTCGGCACGGCTGACCTTTAGTTTCCACTCTTCTTTCTGCCCAGGTGTCAGTCGGTCACGGAATGTCTGCCATTCAAGTTTCAGTTGTTTGTCAGGAAGCGGCTTTCTGATTGTTGCGACATGAGTGTGTGCCTCGCCGTTCTTCAACCAGAAGAATGCAAGCGTAATGCCGTCTCCGTACTCCTCGCGATACTTGAACTTGCGGTTGAGAAGCGAACAATTTTCATCAACACTCCCCTGCTCTATTACCGTGTTCTTGGCAAGGATGGCATATAATATATGTATATCAGGCTCACTTGAACCTACCTGAACGGTGACTTTATCGTTGAAATCTCGTTCTTTGCCAGTTTCAACATACCCAGCCATGCCTTTTATTGGGAAAGTATCGCTGCTCTGCCAGAACCAGTCGTTTGTTTCCGTGCATGGCTTTGTGTCGTCTTCCGAGAAAACCACGACCTTCTGTTCGAGCGTATCACCCTCACAAATAGCCTTCAAGGTGTGCTCACCAACGGTCAAGCGTGGCATAATATCGACTGCCTCGTTTGTATTACAATACGAAGTCACACCATTGTCGAACCAATATTTCACCTTTGCATCGATAGAGTTGCCTGCTGCATTGTGAAGATTGAACGTTATGTTTTTGAGGGTGCTACGCTCTGCTTTTGCCGGCAGATTGACTGAAAGCACGGCGCTCTTATATGCAAGCGGCACTACCATTGTGCCTTCGTGGCTCTCGCCACTGAGATTTGTAGCGATTACAGTCGCCTCAAAGTTGTAGAAATAACGTGTCAAACCCTTTGGAATGGTCAGAGGAATCTCAATAACAAACTTACCATCTGCATCGCTGACTACCGTTCCCCTGTTTACCGTTTCGTCTTCCGACAACAAATTCCACCACCAATGTGACTGTTTGCGCGTGACATAATAAACGACTTCAGCACCTTGCACTGGTGCTCCTGCGTATGTTTTCAGTTGTCCTTCAACGGTCAGCGTGTCGCCAGCCTTATACGTCTGCGTTACCTGTGGCATGATGATTTCGTAAGTCGGACGCTTATATTCCTCAACCTTAATTGACTTCTGGCTGTTGCCTATCTCAATGTGGAAGTTTCCGTTGAGCGTATTCTTTGGCAAAACGAAGTCTACCGAAGCTGTGCCGAAAGCATCTGTAACCACGTCTTTTGCGTCAACCTCCTGCCAGTTGGTGTCTATCAAACGTATCTTCAACGCCTTTCCTTCAACGGCTTGCACATTGTCGGCCTCACGCGAGAACGTAATGCTCGACACTTTCACCGTCTGTCCAGGACGGTAGATTGCTCGGTCAGTGTAGATATTTGTTATTGTGTTTTTCGGTTTTGCACCGTTGAAATAGTAGGAACTTGTCTTGCGAATCGGCTTGGCAAACTTATCTTTGTCGGTGTATGCATAGATTGTCCTTGAATAATCTTTCAGTTCGCTGCCGAGCATCACCTCACCCTTACTGTCGGTTATCTTGTTGATTGGCTGTGCATTTTTTCCGTTTCCATTCGATATTTTAATCTTTGCCTTTGGTATCGGCTGACCTGTGACTGAGTTGAGAACAACGACACGAGCCTCATTATTCGGCAGACTAATCAGCACTGGATAGATGCCTGTCACGTTCACAAGGAAGTATTCTGCATCAATACCTTCAACAAGCACTTCGCCGAGATAGACACCAGGGTCGAGTCCGCGCACCATAATACTATCGGCAAACGTCTCATAAACTTCATGCCCATGAAATTCTTTTTCGGTGGAATATATCGGTGAAACCGCGGTTTTTCTTATTGCAGATAGTTTCTTGTAGTCAAGATTGTCGAGCTCGTCCTCGCCTGTTTTTGATGTAGTGAATACGTTAAGCGTAAGTTTCTGAATGTTTCTCACGCTGCTTAACTTCACCTTAAACGTGCGATTAGGAACGAGTACAGGCTTCTCGACTGCGACATCAAACATCGGGTTTGTACGGCTCTTGGCTGCATTTTTCAAGATGTTTATGCGTGGACATCCGCTCCATTTTTCGATGGCGTTGTTTATCACCTCCATCTCATCCTTCACTGTGACGCCGCCGCATCGCTCCATAAGTTCCAAACGGTCGATGGCAACTTCGCCACACAAAGGGAGGTCTGCGTAATTTTGTTCGATTTCATCAAGAGATTTCTTGTAATCTGAATCCTCATACTTCATCACGGCGAAGCTATATTTACGCTCTTGCTCTTCGTTTTCCTCGCGTGCTTTTGCCAGTGCAGACAGCAATGCAGCCTCACGATTACCCACCTTATTATAATAGTCGTACAATGCCTGATAGTTGCCCAACTCATAACCTATGACGTGGAGAAGGTCAGAATTGAAATATTTTGCCACCGTGCCGCGCGAAGTGAACGGCTCGTAATCGGCACACAGAGCCTTTGAGAGCGCATCGGGATGCGAAATCGCACGGTCGGAATAGTATTCTGGTGTGAGTTCGAGAGACTTGAAATCCTCGTCGGCGACCATATTCTTAGCCTGCGTAAGCACCTTGTAGAGCGTTGCACAATAGACAGCATCAAGTGCTTCGTCCTTGACAGACTTCTCCTTTGCCGCAAGTCGCTGTATGGCAGGGAGCAACGAGTCGGGGCTTATATTGGTATTCAGTTGCAGGCGCATCAGTTCCGCCTTGAGCAGATGGCCGTATGCACGTTCCTTTTCAGCCTTAGGAATGATTCTCTCCAAGACTTCTATCTGGCTCTGCGGCAGGTCTTTGTCGCCAAGTTGTTCCACTTGTTTCCACATTGCATCATACGTCTGCGCCGACACCATAAGCATTTCGAAGACACCCATAATCGCAAATATCAGTTTTTTCATACATTAAAGTTTTATGGATTGCAAAAGTAGAAATAATAATCCGTAAGTGCAATTGTTTTTAAGTTTTTTAACCAGCCGAGGTTTGACTGACATGCAATGAAATCCACGTTTTGCGGCATAAACACCACGCGCTTCACATATCATTTCACGAGTCATCGCTATGCTTTGCTCAACAC
>JAUNQM010000267.1 GCA_030536165.1 Prevotellaceae bacterium
AGCACATCACTCTCTACTTCGACCCCAAGGGGGTCGCACTAATACATCTATAGTTGATAGGTAAAATCTCTAATGACCAATTTGGGTTAAAGTTTTATCTGCTCGAGCATAGTGCAAGGGCAACTCAAAGGACTGCATATTGAAGGGCAAAGCCCTTTGCCACACACAAGTTTATTCTCATTTGTTCTTTACAAAAAAGTTTTTCAGCCACAGCAAATTTCCGCTGCCACATGACAATTTGATAATGTTTTTATAGCACCAACTCATCATAGCAGCACAATACAGTTACATTAAATACGTTTATATTATATAGGAAATACATAACCAATGTAGGTTCACCAAGACTTTATGACGCGGCAAAGTTTCCATATCCAAACAGCATTTATTCATACATAAAATTGTAGCCACACCATGCAAACAAGATTATTATTATTCATTTTGGCATTCATGATGGATGCCATTACCACAAATGCTCAAAAGTACGAAAGAGTAAACGACATTCCATACTCTAAAGTTCAAAACGCATACGCACAGGAACGTTGCAAACTCGATGTGTATTTCCCTACGGACAGGGAGGAGGTCCCTGTTGTTGTATGGTTTCATGGTGGTGGTATTGAAGGTGGCAGTAAGTACATCGACAACGAACTGCTCAATGCCGGCTATTGCGTAATCGCAGCCAATTACCGTTTATTGCCAAAAGCCTCAATCGATGAGATTCTCGATGATGCTGCCGCCGCGGTAGCATGGGCATTTGATAACGCAGAGAAGTATCATGGAAATAAGCATAAGATTTTTTTAGCAGGACATTCAGCTGGTGGGTATTTGCTTGATATGATAGGATTAGATAAGCACTATCTGCAAAAATATAATGTCGATGCCGACTCGATTGCCGGACTTTTCCCTTTCAGTGGGCAGGTTATAACCCACTATAATATACGTAAGCAGCAAGGCATAGGTGCTCTACAAGCCACCATCGACCAGTATGCTCCACTCACCTTCGTCCGCAAAGATGCTCCTCCTATCATAATCATTTCTGCCGATAGAGAAATGGAACTCTATGGTCGCTACGAAGAACAAGCTTACTTCTGGCGTATGCTTAAACTCGTTGGACACCCCGATGCATCGCTATACGAGATGCAAGGTTTCAATCATGGCGACATGCCTCATCCTGCATACCATATAATGAAAGACCATATCAAACGAATCTGCAAGCGTATAGACAATAAGTGAAAATACGCAGTTAAACTATTACAAAACTGGCTTCAAGAAATTCTTTGCACCTGGCAATGCTTTTAACAAATAATATAGGGAACATTCATGGGTAGATCATTGGCTGTTATATTGCCTCTCATATTGTGGATCCATTCATCCATTTATGCTCAACAACCTGCTGAACGTGATAGTTCTTGGCAACTGATATGGCATGACGAGTTCGACGTGCCATTAAATCGAGACACATGGCATAGTGAACACGGCTTTGTACGCAATCATGAAGCGCAGTGGTACCAAGCAGAGAACGCCTTCACGGAAGATGGCTTGCTCGTGCTTGAAGCAAGACTCGACAGCATACCAAACCCTCGCTACAGGAAAGGCAGCAATGATTGGCAAAGACAACGCCCATACGCAAAATATTCTTCTGCCTCTGTAAACACACGCAAGTCGTTCTCTTTTAAGTTTGGCCAGATGGAGGTTCGTGCCAGGATTCCTGCCGTAGAAGGTTCGTGGCCAGCAATATGGACGTTGGGCATGTCTTATCCCTGGCCTTCATGCGGTGAATGTGATATTATGGAGTTCTACCACATCAAAGGCATACCACATATCCTTGCCAATGCAGCATGGGGCGAAAACAAACCGTTCCACCCTTTGTGGAACACCAAAGCCATCCCATACAGCCATTTTTTAGAGAAAGACCCTTTGTGGAGCCAGCAATTCCATACATGGCTAATGGATTGGACAGAGGACTATATACGCATATACCTCGATGGGGAACTAATCAATGACATTGACTTATCGAAGACCATTAACGGTTCTATTGGTAATAACACGAATCCCTTTCACTCGCCACATTATATTCTTTTGAACCTTGCTCTTGGCGGTGATAATGGTGGAAGGATTTCTGACGACACCTTCCCTTTAAAATATGAAATCGATTATGTCAGGGTGTGGCAAAGGAAAAAAGAGGAGGCAGGCCCCCCCCCTTCCAGTTTCCCTCCTTTTGGGAGGGGCTAGAGGTAGGCTTTTCCAAAAAAAATTAACCCCGAGTAACAATCACAAAAGTAACAATTGAAAAAAAAGACTACGCCTGCTTTCACAAACAAGCGTAGTTATAAATAAAAGCACTGCTCGACAAATATAAAATCCAACTTGCCAGAAGTAAGCCGCAAGTAAGCCGGAAGCATAACCTTATAACCGCTCAGCTTTTGCAAATGCTAAAGTTGAGATATTTAATATCAATCAACCTAACACTTGCAATCCATAACTTCTTTAACAATTTGAGCCACTTGTGAACGGCCTTGCCACTTGCCCCCTCTCTATATATTTCCACAGCCCCTTCGTTTACGCATTGTTTACGAAATGGCAAAAAATAAGCAGCCACAATGTTCGTAACTGCTTGATTTTTAGTGTGGACCAGATAGGACTTGAACCTATGACCTCCAGATTATGAGACCGCCAATATGACATTTTATAAGATTTTGTGACAAAATAAACGTATTGATTTTCAATGCTTTACAAATTCATCTTTTTCATTGAATCTCAAAAAACACCCCTAACTCAAATAGTTTGTTTACGCATTGTTTACGCAAAAAGCCTACAGACTGTTGTCATATATGGTGTTATAATTTGACTATTTTGGACGTTTTTGTGTTATTTCGGTCATCCTTGTTTACGCGTGTTTACGCAAAATCTTTATTGAGTTGAAAACTCTTGACTTATAGTCTGGAGTAGTAAAATGACAGTTTATATTTAAAGCAAATGTCCTATATTTATGTAAAAGCGGCAACATCGCGGATTTTCTTAATCTAATGTGTATGGTCTTTCATGACAATTTCTTCTTATTGGATGATTTACGTAAACGCTCAAAAATTTCATGTATTTACGTGAGAAAATCAATTTTATAAACATCTGATAATTAGTTTTATATAGGAGTTTTGACTATAACCGCATTCATCAATACATTTGTTTTCTCACGTAAATTATTGTGTAATCTTATGTAAATTAATATAGCCTTACGCGAGAAACCACGCTGAAATTCTACCAGCACGTGTTGATTTGACTTTATTGTTGGCTTTCATCTTTCTGAGCAGGTTATCTATCTTATTCACTTTCTGTTTATCATCCAACTGATCAGGCAATACATTCCACAACAGACGAACAATCTCAGGCTTCGTCAGTGAGCCATGATCTTTCAAGGAGTCAAGGAGCAGCGCCTCACATTTCTTGTCATCCAGTCCCTTATGCTTTGAGTATTCTATCTTCTGACCAGTGACTTGAGCAATATCCTTGGCAATGAAGATGTGCGGCAAACGACCTTCTATCAGTTTGCGCTTGCGTAACATGGTAACGGCTTCTGGGGAAATACGCT
>JAUNQM010000268.1 GCA_030536165.1 Prevotellaceae bacterium
TTGCCGGAAGTTTTGCAAAACTTTTCCCGAGTTAAACGGACGTGTAAAGTGATGATAAATGACGAGTACAAAAACGATATGCGACAAGTGATTTTCATAAGGGGAAGAAAGCGACCTGTTGGACGCTTTGCGTGGCGACACATTGAAGCATAATCGACCCCTAAACACCGCCCCTATATTCCTTTGGCGTAACGCCTATGGTCTGCTTGAAGCATTTGCTGAAATACTTCGGGTCGGAGAAGCCACACTTGTAAGCCACCTCTGAAATGTTGAGGTCAGTAGTCTTGAGCAGGTTGCATGCAACGTTGATTCGTGCCTCCTTCATTATCTCGATTGGCGTGAGACCGAACAGGCGTTTCACTTTTTTGTTCAATACGCTACGGCTTACCATTGCAAACTCTGCCATGTCGCCAATCTCAACATCGTCGTTGCCGAGGTTTCGGTCGATGAATTCCATCACCCGCTTCATAAACGCATTGTCTTCGGCTTCAGCCTTATCATTGGCAAGTTGCTGCAGTCGTGTCCATTCGTTTTGCTTTTCCTCCTCGTTCTTGCTGAGCAACTGCAAATACGCCTGAAGCGTTTCCTCTTGTTTTTTCTTGAGCCGGCGAACGTAAGTTACAGATTTGTATATTGCTATTGTTACGCCAACAATAATGAGCAACAACAGGATTTTTGCCCATATCGTCTCAATGAAAGTAGGCTTTACGATGATTGTGATGGTCTTTGTGTTGTCCTGCCAAATGCCGTTGCCGTTGGTTGAACGTATCTCAAGTGTGTAGGTGCCTGGCGCAAGTCCGACAAACGATATTTCATGCGACTTGCCGAGTTGCTCCCATTTTCCTCGATTCAGCCTATAGGCGTAGCGTATGCCGTTCATGCCTTCGTTGCTTGCATCGTATGCCATAAACGAGAGTCTAAGACTGCGATGCTTCGGATGCATGATGATAGTGTCGCGATATGTGTAGGTGTAATCGGCAGGCTCATCTTGAATATATACCGATGAAATCGACATTTTTGCGAAGTTTGATGTGCTTTTCATTTCCTCGAAAGGAACGTAGAGCATACCGTTTTCCAAGCCTAAAAGCGACTTACCATTTCCGTAGATTAAAGGTATGGTTTCAGCAAAGCGATAACCGCTGTCGAGGAAAAACGAGTTGATGTTCTCGTCGCTGTCAGGGCTGTATTCTATTATCTGATTGTATGCTACGACGTATAGTATGCCTTTGTATTCGGCTATCGAGAGGCAGTTGTTAGTCGGGAAGCCTGTGCTGGTGTTGATGTGCTGGAATTCAAGTTCGTTGGCATTCAGGTCTTTCGACGTAATAAGATCGAGTCCCGTGCCTTCGTGAGCAATGAATATACGGCCTTTTGAATCCTCGTGAATGCTGTGTATGGTATTGTCTGACAGGCTCGAAGCACGATTTGCGTCGCGCTGATGGAAATGGAACTGCAGATTACGCAAGTCTTTCCTGTCTATGTCTGCCACAAGGAGTCCTGTACGGTACGAAACGAGCAACATCCCACTTCGTGTTATAGTAAAATTTTTAGTGCTGACTTTGCCCTGCTTTGAGAAGTAGTTGTCGCAGTTAAGGAATGTCAGATTTTTACTCTGTGGATTCTCTATGCAGTTCATACCGCCACCGAATGTCGATAGCCACAGCCGCCCGCGTGCATCTTCATGCATATCGACCACGCTGTTATCGTTGATTGATAGACGGTTGCTGTCATCGTGCGTGTAGCGTTCCACACTATAGCTGCCGTCGTTCTTCTCCGTAAGTCTGAACAATCCATCAGGCTTGCTTCCCATCCAGATTGTACCGTGGCGGTCTTGCATCATGCAATATATTCGACCAAAGAACGGAGTGCGCTCCCTGTGAATCCTTCCGTCTGTGCCTAAATATCCGATGAGCGACGCGTCTGCTCGCAGAATCTTGACGTAAGGTTCAAAATGATTGCCTGCCCAGATGCGGTTTTTCTTATCAAAGAGAAATGATTTTATCTCGGTGGAATCGGATAAATTTACATATCTGACAGAATCAGTCTTTGGCTTTTCCTTTACCATCGGTGAGTGGTAAAGATTGGCGCGCATATCGGTGGAATCAGGCAGTCGTTTGACCTTGCCATTGAGGTATGCGAACTTCCCTTTAGGCGTGGAAATGTTCAGCGTGCCGTTCATGGTCTGAAAGACATCGTCTATCTTCTCTATATTACTAAGAATCAAATGGGCGACGTAGTCGTTTCGTTCTTTCTTTACCGCAAACACCTTTCCGTCCGACGTACCAAGAAGGGTTGTGCCGTTCTGCATCGGTCGTATTTTTTCAACCGCAAAAGCAGTCTTTTTCGCCTTCTCGAATGGTTTGAGCACGTCAAAGTATTTACATTTGCGTATGTCGAACACCAAAGCTCTTGCACCAACCAGACACCACAAGTTGTCATCGCTTCCTGCATAGAGGTGCTTGATTTCGGTTGTGTTCATGTCGCATCCATCGCCTGGCTGCGATACGAAATTCACAAAATCATAGCCGTCGTAGCGATAAAGTCCGTTAGATGTTGCGCACCACCAGAAGCCCCTATCGTCTTGTATAGTCTTCACGATATGGTGTGCATGCCGTTCAAGTTCAGCATACGACTTGCGGTCTATGTCGTCTTTCGCACTGGCAGAGAGGACACAGACAAGCAGAGTAATAAGTATTACGAAGTTGTTTCGGCACATATTGAATGCAAAGTTACTGCAAACCGAAGACAATACAAAATAAAAAAGCGAAGTTTTTTATTTTTATTGTTAAGGTGCAGCCTAACTTGGGCAAAGCCAAAGTTACGAATAAGCGAGTGAAAAACAAAATTTATAAATAATTAAAGTGCTTCGTTCGTTTTTTCAGAAATTTTCGTATTTTTGCAGTTGGATGCAATAAATAAAATATTATGCTGAACAACGAACTAATAAACGATTTTTTGCAAAGTGATAGTTTGCTCTACCAACTTGCAGATACTATCCAGAAAGAAATAATAAATGATGATGAGCCTCTTGATAAAGTTGCTCGTAATATTCTTTTAACATACATCGAGCATCCAGATGTTGTGGATAACATTATGATGTCTCTTTGTGGTTGGACAATGGAAAGTTTGATGAAGAAAGTCTAAAAATATTCGAAATGACACAGCAAGGTTTTGAACATTATATTTTTTCTACTTTTGGTATAACCACTGGCACAGCAAATAGTTATATAACAGCGATTCATATTATTGATGAGATGTTTGAATATGATGATGTTTTTGCTTTGAAAGGTAAATCTGTTACTAGCATAGATAATTTTGCGTTGTTATACATAATTTATAGTTTTGTAAGAGAGAAGCAACGTTTATTCCAAAATAATAATGACTCCATTTTTCGAAATATAAATACAAGACAAAAAAGTTATCCAAGAGGGGGATTTTGTTCTGCAGCTATGCAGCAACTTATGCTTTATTTCGAATATGAAAAGCGGAAGCAAGCGGATCTACTTCTTAGCAAATTAAGAAACGGAACAAAGG
>JAUNQM010000269.1:0-1608 GCA_030536165.1 Prevotellaceae bacterium
AGTTTTTCAAAACTTCGGAAAAAGTTTTGCAAAACTTTTTCCGAGTATTAACGACGACTTTCAAAAGCCATAACGACGAGTGGCGTGACGATATGCGTTGCCTTGTCAACGGACAAAAGAAAAAGAAGCCATATTGCTATGGCTTCCTAAAGTTTGCATGCTTCATCAAAGTCCTCAACGGTGTCGAGTTCCATACTGAAAAAGTCTGTTGTGTCTATTACCTTATATGTGTGCCCTTGCGGGATAAGACGCTCGAAAGCAAGCTCGTAGAACTTATTTTCCAACCCTTCGTGTTCGCACATCTGCTCGAGTTCCTTGTAGAGCGCGGTGGAGTAATCTGCGTTGATTCTTTCAACTCCAACCGATTCACCGAGCGCAGATGCAGGATTGCAAGTCTTGCTGATTTCGGTAATTCGATAGTCGGCATCGACCACAACCTTCATTTCCTCTTCGCCAAGTTCGTGACGATTCACAGCGAGTGCCGACACTGTCTGCGTTGCGATTGCCTTCACGAGCAAAGGGTCGCAGTAAATGTCGCTGTCCATAAGCAGGAAGTCTTTGCCATCAACCTGCGGACGTGCAAGCCAAAGCGAATAGATATTGTTCGTCGTGGCATACACATCATTATGTATAAAGTGGAAGGTTACGTCGGCTAAATCTGGATTCAACGTGCTGATAGTCTTGCAGAGAAAGTCTTCAATCATATCAGCCTTATAGCCTGTGACGACTGTTATCTCGCTGATTCCAGCACTTGTAATAGCTTCAACAGTACGCTCAAGCAGCGTCTTGCCCTTGA
This sequence comes from Prevotellaceae bacterium, assembly GCA_030536165.1. Classification (GTDB taxonomy): domain Bacteria; phylum Bacteroidota; class Bacteroidia; order Bacteroidales; family Bacteroidaceae; genus Prevotella. The sequence goes on from JAUNQM010000269.1 coordinate 797, forward strand.
CTGAAAGCAGACATTTAGGGCAATTATCTGTAAGCGGACGTAGCCGTGAGGCAGTCCCTGCGGCTAATATTACTGCTTGCATATTGAGAGTATTATGTCGCAGACCTTGCGGTTTTGCTCCTTGCGTCCAAGCGTGATGCGCATCTGCTCGTTGAGGTCTGGCTCATTCATAAACTTCACCTTATATTCCTCGCCTGCAAATGCTTTCTGCAGTTCTTCCTTCTTTTCGATAGGATATTTAATAAGGATAAAGTTTGCCACGCTCTTATATACCTTGAACCCAGGGAGTGAACCAAGTTCGTCTTTGTACATGCGACGTGCTTCGTCCATCACGTTAGCTATTTCGCGATAGTGGTCTTCGCTGTTAAGTGCGGCGATTGCTACCTCTTCCGAAAGGCGGTCATAGCCAAGATATTTGTTAGAATACTTGGCAAATTTTGCCATTTCATCGCTATTTCCTACGAAACCGAAGCCCATACGAAGTCCAGGAAGTCCATAGAACTTTGACAATGTACGGCAGATGACAAGGTTAGGATAGCGAGCTATGAGGTTGGTAATGTAAGTAATGTCTGACGTTACATACGAAGCGTATGCCTCATCTACAAGCACTACTGTCTCCTGCGGAACCATCTCAATGAGCTGACCGAGTTCATCTGGAGTGAGTCCATTGCCCGTAGGGTTGTTAGGCGAAGCCACAAGAAGTATGCGTGGTTTAACCTCGTCAATCATCTTCTTCATGCCATCGAAGTCGTAGCAGAACGACTCGTCGGTCTCATATACAGGATATTGCAGCGTCTCACCTTCCACCTCAT
>JAUNQM010000269.1:1618-3532 GCA_030536165.1 Prevotellaceae bacterium
GCGATAGACTTGTAGTACCACCATGAGAACTTAGGGATAAGCATACGGTTGTTGTCGCCCTTTGTGAGGAAGTAGTGAACTGCGTTTTTCAGCAAATCTTCGGCACCATAGCCGAGAAGGATTTGCTTTTCATCGATTGAGAATTTATCTGCGAGATATTCAGAAAAGATACTTTTCTTGCCTTGATCGTAGATTCGGGTATAGAAACAAAACTTACCAATATCGAAGTTTCTTATTGCGTCAACGACCTCCTGTGAAGGCTGGAAGTTGAATTCGTTTCTGTCCAAATAGTTCATTTGAGATATTATTTTTTGTTAAAACGGTGCAAAGTTACTATTAAGAAACCAAAACACCAAATTTTTTTTTTGTTTTCTCTATGTTATGATGTTTCGACTTTGATTTTTCTTTCCCTCGATTTGCCGTTGACTACTTCCCTTGAAGAATCTTGTTGTATTCCTCTTCGTTGCCGAGAATTTCAACCGCTTTCTTGAACACAGGGTCGTGCTTTAACGAGTATTCTACCGCACCGCGACGGAAATAATAGTATGTGAGTATGTCGGAAGCAAGCAATTGCTTGATTTCGTCTTTGTTCTTGTCGAGGTCTTTGCTTATGTTGTGGCTGAGTTTGTTTTCAAGCGCTGCGAACTCTTCTTTTGCGTCATCGTAATAGCCTTCAGCCTTTGCTGCCTCGGTAAGACGCTTCAGCATCTCGGAACTTACGCGGTCGTACTTAAATTTGTTGTCGATAACCTTCTGCTTGAAATCGTTGAAATCGTCGTCAGTCAATTCGAAGTCTGCTGGCTGTGCTATGGTCTCGTGGGTAAGGCAATAGTTAGTTACCCAATCGTAATATGTATCGGTGGAATCGACTATTTCTGACAAATAGAACGATATGTTTGACAGAGTGTCGGGAGTTATTTCTACATCTGGCTTGATGCCACGCCCATCGCGCACTTCGCGTCCGTTCCTTGTCTTAAAAGCTGTGGTGAGCGAATCAGGAATGTCGTCCTTTTCATACTTTGCCTTATCGCTTCTGTTGTAGTTTGCAGCTTGGATGCAGCGGCCGCTTGGTATGTAGTATTTTGCTGCCGTGAACTTAAGGTTTGCTCCGTATGGAAGCCCTATAGTCCTTTGCACAAGCCCCTTGCCGAATGTTCGTTGTCCGACGATGACAGCGCGGTCAAGGTCTTGCATCGAACCAGAGAAGATTTCGCTTGCGCTTGCTGAATGCTTGTTGACGAGCACCACAAGCGGTACGATGCTATCGAGAGGCTCAAGCTGTGTGGAGTATGAAGTGCTTGCACGGTCGATTCTTCCCTTTGTAGATACAATCTCTACGCCTTTCGGCACGAAAAGGTTTGCCAAATCTACGGCTTCAGTTATCAGTCCACCACCGTTGTCGCGAATGTCAATAACGAATTTCTTTGCACCTTTTTCTTTCAGTTCGATAATGGCACGGCGCACTTCATTGCTGCATCCTTCGTTGATGAACGACGAGAAGTTGATGTAACCTATGTCGCCTTTAAGCCCGTAGTAAGGTATCACGGCTGTGGATTTTATCTGTTCGCGCGTGATTTTGAGTTTCATCTCTTTGCCATTGCGTTTTATCTTCAGCACGAATGTTGTGCCAGCCTCGCCACGAAGATGAGAACTAACCTCAGAGGTAGTCTTCCCTGTCATGTCCTCCTTATCAACAGCAATAATCTCGTCGCCCTTCTTGAGTCCTGCTTTGGCTGCAGGCGAACCTTCAAACGGCTCGTCGATGACCACTGTTTTTCTTGTAAAGCTATAGTGTATGGTCGCACCAATGCCGGCGTATGTGCCTTGAAGTCCTTTCTTGTAGTCGTTATCGCTCGGATAGTATTCGGTGTAAGGGTCCATCTGCGACAACATTCCCTTCACGGCAGATCCGAT
>JAUNQM010000270.1 GCA_030536165.1 Prevotellaceae bacterium
CACATGGCAACTATGCTCACAATGGCTCGCGACTATGCTCGTTCAAAGGGTTTCAAGGGTAACTTCCTCATCGAACCTAAGCCAATGGAGCCTACAAAGCATCAGTATGACGTAGATACTGAAACTGTAATCGGTTTCCTCAAGGCTCATGGTCTTGACAAGGACTTCAAGGTTAACATCGAAGTAAACCATGCAACTCTCGCAGGTCACACATTCGAGCACGAACTTGCTTGTGCTGTTGACGCTGGCATGCTCGGTTCTATCGACGCAAACCGCGGTGACTACCAGAACGGATGGGATACTGACCAGTTCCCTATCGACCAGTACGAACTCGTTCAGGCTATGATGCAGATTATCCGCAACGGTGGTCTTGCTCCTGGCGGAACTAACTTCGACGCAAAGACTCGTCGTAACTCAACTGACCTCGAAGACATCATCATCGCTCACATCAGCGGTATGGATGCAATGGCACGCGCACTCGAAAGTGCAGCCGACATTCTCGAAAACTCTCCAATCCCTGCAATGGTTAAAGAGCGCTATGCTAGCTTCGACGCTGGTATGGGTAAGGACTTCGAAGATGGCAAGCTCACTCTCGAACAGGTTTATGAATATGGTAAGAAGGTTGGTGAGCCAAAGCAGACTTCAGGCAAGCAGGAACTTTACGAGACAATCGTTGCTCTCTACACAAAGTAATCCTAAAACCATACATAATCAAGCAAAAGCACCAGTCACAAATGGCCGGTGCTTTTTTTGTGATTCATGCAATTAGCCTTTATATAGCATGCCTTAATGTCGTCTATAAGGTCATCATTTGCCCTCAACAAAAACGTCCGTACAATCAGGGGCGATTTTCTATATTATCCACGCCAAAAATCTATATAAATGACACCGATTTTCTATATTATGCTAACCTCTCATTTTCACACCTTAGGTGTTTTACTCGTCACACCTTAGGTGTGAGAGGTGGTTACACCTTAGGTGTGACAACAGCAACACCTTAGGTCTAACAACGGTGACACCTGAGGTGTGGAGTGGCAAGACAAGGAACATGCCATAAAGCATGTTGGCACGAGCTTCCTGACCGTGCTATGCAAGCATGCATAGAATCAATATATGCAGAGGATAGAAAATGTAAATCAGATATTTAGAAAGAGTCCCATGAATAAATCCTCGTTTGCCATTGTAGAGCATGATTGGAATAGAGGCAAAGACGCTGCAAAAAGAAAATTTTCGTGTAGCAAACGAACAGAACAATGCAAGGCATTGATACATTCTTCTTGCTCGTAGAAGAGACATTATTACGATTATTGCTACACCAACCACGCCGTAGTCAGTTCGCCAAAAGAACTCTGCAACAAGGATTGAAAAGACTACTAATATTGACTTTTCATAGCGTAGATGTTCTATGGCATACAAACATACAACGCCCAAGCACAACGTGAAAAGCACATTCTGACTTCCAAGCCAAAGCATCGGGCGGTGGTGCATCATGTTCCACGGCACGATTGATATTACGGCAAAGGTCAGCAACGATAATACATACTTTCGCACGTTCTTGGTATGAACGTAACCTTCCACGACAAGGAAAGCGAAAAGCGGAAATGCTAATCGACCTATTACGGTACGCATAATGAAATACAAAGTAACATCTGTGTTGCCAATTGAAAACAAAGGCGCAAATGCTTCCTTGCAATCGCTAAGGAGAATATGAGCATAATGGTCCACGAACATACTAACCAAAGCAATTATCTTTATCCAGCTACCTGAGAGACATTGTACCTTAAACATTGAGCCCTGAACCTTATACCTTAAACTTCGAAGAATGCTTCAAGTTCCCTCTTGTGGCTGCCTTGAAGTATGATGTGGTGGTTACCTATATTGTTATTGAAGAAATAGTCTATTGAATCATCCAAATCAACAAGTATCTGCGTGCGGCAGTTGTTTGGGTCAGATTGATTGTCGATGATTCGTCCTGTAAGAATCACACTCTTATCGAGACTCTTACCGCCACACTTCACTATAGTAACCTCTCCCTCTGGAAGGATGCCTTGTATTGCCACGCCAATACCGCTTTCAAAATGCGAGCGCATCACGTATCGGCATGTTTGCTTCAGTCCTATGGTGCAATGCGCAAAGACAATTCGATTTGCAGCCTTATCAGCCGACGAAGGGTTAGCCATAAAGCCATCAACGCCTGTAGCTCTCTTTGCAAGTAGCATGGTGAAGATGCTTTGAAGGTCGCCTTCACAACCAGCTACGATGCCTTCATCATTCAGCAACGCAAGCGCAAGGCAACCTGTTGTGCAAGTTGTCGGTATCAACGAAAAACACTGAATGGTCAAAGCCGTTAACCGGTATTCTTCTACCACCTTCTTCAACGCGAGATAAAGACGGAAGGCTTTGGCAATGTCCTTCTCATTTGGTTCTTCGCATCCGCTGGCTTCAGACAAAAGCTTCGCCGTCATCGACGATACATCGTCATCACACATATTATAATATAACTCCACCTTCGACAGAGGAATATCAACATACTCCACTCCCCATCTCTCTCGTGCAGCATCATAATCGACATCGCTTGATATTAGCCAATCTGAAGGTTTGCCAATCACGCCAATTCGCTCGCCTTTAAGCAATGTAGCATCATTATTCGCACATTGTAAATTGCAAATTGCGCATTGTGAATAGTCCATTGTGAATTGTGAATTACGAATTGTGAATTCATCACATATAAAGCATTCATCACCCTGCTGACGCGCCCAACACGCCAACTCCATCGATGCTGCCAACGAGTTTGCCTTGCCATCGGTAATCAATGCCAGCGGATGAGGCAATAATTCGTATGCCTGTCTCACCATATTTTCCGTGCCTCCCGTTGCCATAAAGACAAAAGTCTGCCCTACTCTATCGGGGTCTTTGAGGAAGTCATCAAGTTCGTTAGACATGACGACTCTCACATTGTAACACTTATCGAGCCTTTCAAACATGGCAAGATGAGAATTGCGTATCGCAGCTTCTGTCTGCGGATGAAACTTCGATGCAAAAGTCAAAAGATTCAGTGTTGATTTACTTTCTTCCATAAATTAATACCTATAACCTAAAACCTAAAACCCATAACCTACAACCTTACTTTCCGTATAATTCCAATTCATAGAGACGTGCAGCTCCTCTTGCACCTTCCGACTGCTCAGGCGCAGTGACTATGAGTCGCAAGTAGCGCAACTTCTGCGGTGTGAACGTGCGGTTTGTCTTATTCTTTCGGTTGCCTTCAAGTTGGTCAAGGATTGTCCAATCGTCGCTCAGATTCTTCTTTCCCATAAGCAGACAACTGCGAGTGATATAATCGTTCTGCTCAGCACCAGCATTGAGCAGCACCCAACGCGTCACATTCTCTTCCTTACCAAGTTCAATATCAATCCATTGAGGAGCATTTTGTGAGTCGCACCATTTTGTTTCGCCACGACCATCGATTAACTTTTCAGGCGACTCAGTTTCGTCCACAAAGCCTGATGCCTTGACAATCCTGGCTCCC
>JAUNQM010000030.1 GCA_030536165.1 Prevotellaceae bacterium
GATGAAGGTGTGGTAGAGGTCAATCGCCGTAATATCATCATACTCGATATTGATAAACTTACCAATATCTCCGACAATGGATGATATTACGGGATAATAAAGTTCACCACTTCTTGTTCGATGTCGATGCTGAACTCGCCGATTGGTGTTGAGAGAATACGGCTATCAACACTGACAAGCGCGTGTTTTGCTTTGCTGAAAATCACTTTGTCGGTGCGGTACGGGCGCACACTCTTATGATTGAGGAAACGCTTGTTATACATCATATAAGCGCCTTCGATAAAGTTCGTCATGCCATCATTGCTCACAATGCTCACGTCGAGTTTACCATTGTAAGGCACTGCGCTCGGTGTCTGACCGTAGCCTCTTGCATTGCTCACGCAGACGGTCATTATCTTTCCATCGATTTCTTCATCGTTTATTTTCAGACTCATCTTATAGTCTAACCTCTGGAAACCGAGCAGTAGGGTAGAGAAGATGTATGAGAGTGGGTCAGTGCCAAGATAGTCAAAGAAGAATGTGCGCGTCTGCCTACGCAGGTTGGCTAATGCAGCCACGAGACCAATATTGACGCAATTGAGGAAATAACGCTTGCAAGCAACGAGTGTACCGTTCTTTTCTATCTTGTAGTGTATGCAGCCGATGTCAATCTTGCGTGTCCTGCAGCGGATAAGTGCGTCAACAGTCTCGCTGATATTATCGCCATCGATGCCCCAGAACTTTGCAAAGTCGTTGCTTATTCCGTTAGGTATCACGCCGAGAGATACTTTTTGACGTATAGAGAGGTCTTTTTGCATAAAGGTGTTTATGGCATCGTTGAGGTCGTCATCACCGCCTACAATGATGATTGTCTTGTAATTGTTGTCAATCATCATGCTTACGAATCGTGCAACGCCTGTGTTGTCAACGCTCTGCACATAGTCATAGTCAACTTTCTTTGCCTTTAGCACCTGTGCAAACTTCTGCCATTCCTTTTTGCCATTCTTTCCTTTTGGGCAAAAAACAATTCCCCACTTTTCCATAACGCTACATTATATTTTATTGCCTTCGCTGCGTATAATATTCATGCAGTCGGCTACTTTTTTGTCCATTTCCTGCGAGGCATCGACCCAGTGAATGGTGAAACCTCGTCGCTCCATCCCTCGGAACCATGTCATCTGCCGCTTTGCAAACTGATGTATGGCGATTTCAAGCTGGCGAAACATCTCGTCGAATGTGAGTTTACCTATCACGTATTCAGTCATGTACTTGTATTCCAAGCCGTAATAGATAAGGTCGTCGGCACTTACGTGTTCGAGCAACTTGCGAATCTCATCGACCATACCTTCCTCAAGCCTTGCACGCAGTCGCCGTGTTATCTTCTCACGCCTCAATTCTCGGTCTATATTTGTGCCGATGACTATCGAGTCAATCTCAGGCATCACGCGGTCTGGCAGCGGATGCTGGAGGTTGTAAGTCTCTATTTCTATCGCTCTTATTGCGCGTTTGGCAGTGTCAACGTCGCTACGGTTGTGCATGTTGGAATTGTTTTTCTTCTTCAATTCCGTCAGCATTATTGTGAGTTCGTCGAGGCTTTTGTCGGCAAGTGACTGTCGCAGTTCTTCGTTTTTCGGCACTGGCGAAAGGTGGTAGCCTTTGAGCACTGTCTCAACATAAAGTCCGCTTCCGCCGCAAAGTATCGGCAACACGTCGCGTCGGCGGCAATCGTCGTACGCATTCATGAAGTCTTGCTGGTAGCGAAAGATGTTGTATTTGTCGCCTGCCTCGCAAATATCAATAAGATGGTATGGAATAAATGTCTCGGTAGAATCGGCATTTTTTACCGTATAGTCGGCTAAATCTTTCCCTGTTCCGATGTCCATTCCACGAAACACCTGGCGCGAATCACCGCTGATGATTTCTGCTTTAGTCCCATTGGCAATGAGGCGCGCAGCAAGATGCGCGGCAAGGTCTGTCTTGCCACTTGCCGTTGGGCCTACTATGGTAATCATTTTGTCATGCATATCAGAAAACAACTGCAAATATACAAAATCTTTTTATAATAGCGTATGCCGACGTGCGTTTTTTCTTTTCCATGCATTCGCCTACAGCAATGGAGAGAGCATTCTCACGATAGACTCGCCTATTCGGGCTGGAAGTGATTTGCGTATTGACTGCATGTCGATGAGCTCGGAGGCGTCCATGTCGTCCTCAAAGACGTGCCGCAAGCGCACAGCCATCTCTGTGTCGTAGATGAATGCATTGACTTCCATGTTGTTCTCAAAACTACGGACATCGATGTTTGTCGAGCCAACCGACGAAAGATTATCGTCGCAGATAAGGATTTTAGAGTGGTTGAAGCCCTTTTTATATAGGTAAATCTTAACTCCAGCCTTCATCACCTCGTAGAAGAAACTGCGTGAGGCGATACCCACGAAGAAGTTGTCGCTCTTTTCAGGAAGGATAATCCTCACGTCAATGCCCGACATAGCCGCGGTCTGCAGCGCGAAAAGAACTGGCTGCGACGGCACGAAGTATGGCGATTCGAGATAAACATACTTCTTCGCGTTGGCTATTATCCTGACGTAGCCTTGCATTATGTCGCACCATTTTGATATGCTGCTGCTCGTGACGATTTGCATAAAACAGTCGGTTTCAGCGGCATTTTCCGCTGTTGGGTAATACTTCCTGTCGGTGATAAGCGTGCGGTCCATGAAGAACCAGTCTGCGAGGAAAGTGCTTTGCAGACCATAGACAGCCTTGCCAGTGATGCGTAGGTGCGTGTCGCGCCACGGTTGTGTGCCGTCGCCGTCGATGTATCGGTCGGCAATGTTCATTCCACCGATGTACCCGACTTGACCGTCGATGACGCAAATCTTGCGGTGGTTTCGGTAATTTATCTTACTTGTGAAGAGCGGAAAACGTACGGGGAGGAAGCTTCGCGCGTTGATACCTTCCATCCTCATGCGCTCGAAAAATGCGTTTGGCACTCGCCAGCAACCCACGTCGTCGTAGAGAATCCTCACCTCAACACCCTCGCGTGATTTGGCTATGAGTGCGTCGGAGATGCGTCGGCCGAGGCTATCGTCATCGAAAATGTATGTTTCAAGATGTATGTGATGCTTCGCACGATGAATGTCGTTGAGCAATGCGTCGAACATATCCTTGCCGTTTGTGAAGACTTCAGACACGTTGTCCTTGAATGGCAGGGCGATGTTTTGATTGATGAAAAGCTGGATAAGTCCCTTGTGCTCAATCGGAAGGTCGAGGTTTTTCTGCTCGTTGAAACTGGCAATCGACCGCTTTGTAAGTTGGCTTAGTGCACGATGGTGAATGATTCTTTTGCGTCGGGTGTTCTGCCCGAAGAAGAAAAACAATACGATACCTGCTACAGGAAGAAACACCAGCACAAGCATCCACGCAAGGGTTTTAACAGGTTCTTTCTTGTCGAGAAGAACTGCGATTGCGGTGCCGATGAACAGCAGGGTGTAGATGAGCAGGACTAACCAGTTTACGTAAATCATACCGTCGGTGCAAATGTCATGTTTCCTTTGGTGGGCAAATATACAACATTTTTGGTTCACTAGCAAGCACAAAGTGAATAAATCTGTTTTCTTTGTCTCTCGTCTTTTAAGAACAATAACCGATTTTTGCAGCACTTACGTGCTATGCTGTCATCTGATTATAGCCTTTTGCAAGCAAGCTTGAAAACTCTATAATCAGCTGCCTGCACCTTGCCACGGCAAGGTCTGCAAAAATATTATTCGAACAATTGCGAACAAAGATTTCAAATCTATCGTTCACCAAATACAGAAAATCTACTTCAGGAATCCTACGCAGTCGTTGGTTTCTAGGGCGTAACGATAGCGTTCTATATGCAAGGATGGCTCTCCGAAATTAATAAGGATGCCGTATGGTTTCTTTGTCAAGCGAAGGTATGTGAATAACTGAAAACGATGCTCGCTCAAGATAGAAGGTGTTGACTTCAACTCCAATATGATGCAGTCGTCATACAGAAAGTCGAGTTGATAGTATTTCTGTAGAGTTTGCTTCTTATAGACAACTGGCACCTGCACTTCTCTTTCTATTTTTATTCCTCGCTCATTCAGTTCATACTCCAGGGCTTCTTGATATACGGCTTCAGGTAGGCAATGCTTTAGTTCTTTGTGAACTTCCATTGCTGCACCAACAATCTTATAGATTTCTTCTTTGTAGTTCATGACTGCAAAGATAGTAATTTCTTTGCAGAGTAACCAAAATTGTTCGTTTAATTGTTCGATAATTTTTTCAATGACTTTATTGCATCATGGATGCATGCATGTTTGGAAGGCTTTGGACTTGGGAAATGTTTTCCCAAGAATGAAGACTTTCAAATATGCTAGCCTCGTTAGAGGATAAAGTCATTGAAAAAGGATTATTGTTCTAAAACAAAGAATTGCAATCTGATTGGATTCGTATTCTATAGGCTTTTACCGAATGGTATGTCTTGCTCTGTGAGCTACTTCTTATCTTTCTTTACGCTATGGTGAGCGGAATTTTTTGCCATGAGAGGCGCGATTGTCGCGAAAATACACCTTATTATATAACGCGCGCACGCATGCGCGCACACGCGCGTTATGAGCACAAAACAAGAATTTGTCCTGCTTTTTTCGGGATTTTTTTATAGTTGCTATAGTTTGTTATAGTTGTCGTAGAAAATGTGCTGTAGGTGCTTATGTCGCTATTTTTAGCCTTTCACACCTTAGGTGTAAAGTCTGTCACACCTTAGGTGTTTACCCATGTCACACCTGAGGTGCTTCAAGTGTCACACCTCAGGTGTGGAGGGCTAAACATAGCGTCAATTCGTCATCGGCAATAAAATGTAGGCTTAAAGGTTGACTTTCACGAGGAGGAACGGTAAAAAAAATGCAAATTTTTATTTATTTTTCTATTGCAAAGTTAAAAATAATTTCGTAACTTTGCACCACTTAATATTAGAGGTACTATGGGAATTGTTTCAGTTAGGGATAAGCAATTTAAGGTCTCTATTACAGCAGAAGAGATCAAGTCGAGAATCAAAGAAGTAGCAGCGCAAATCAATGCGGACATGGACGGGAAACGCCCTCTGTTCCTTGCCATTTTGAATGGCTCATTCATTTTTGCTGCTGACCTCTACCGCGAGATTACCGTGCCGAGCGAAATCACTTTCGTGAAGATGGCTTCTTACGATGGGGTTGACACTACAGGAGTGGTCAGCGACCTTATAGGTCTGACACAAAGCATCGAAGGACGACATGTGATTATCGTTGAGGATATTGTCGATACCGGAATCACAATGAAGCACATGGTTGAAATGCTGAAAGAGCAAAACCCTGCTTCGGTGAAGATTTGCTCACTGCTGACAAAGCCTGAAAAACTGCAGGTGCCTTTGACACTTGATTACGTCGCATTCGAGATACCAAACCTCTTTGTTGTGGGTTACGGACTCGATTATGACCACGAAGGACGAAACCTGAAGGATATCTGTTCCGTGATGGAATGATATCTGGCTGACGCAAAACAGCAAGTTAAATAATGGTTTTAGGTTTTGGGTTATTGGTCTTAGGTTAAAGACCAGTAACTTAAAATCGACGGCCTATAACCAAATAGAGAAATGAAAAATATAATTATTTTCGGTGCCCCTGGTTCCGGAAAGGGGACTTATAGTGAGGAGATTGTGGCTCGCTACGGCATGAATCACATATCAACAGGTGATGTGCTCCGCAGCGAAATAAACAGTGGCTCGGAGACTGGAAAGCAGATTGCTGCAATAATAAACAAAGGGCAGCTTATCTCTGATGACTTTATGCTCAAGATTCTGTCCGAGGTCTATGACAGACTTGGCGACAAGGATAAGGGTGTAATCTTCGATGGTTTCCCACGCACGATACCTCAGGCACAGGCTCTGAAGCAGATGCTTGCCGACCGTGGCGTTGAACTTGGAAACATGATAGAACTTATTGTTGACGAGAAAACACTGATGGATCGCCTTCTCGGACGTGCTATTAAGGAAGGACGTGCCGACGATAACGAGGAAACTATCAAAGCTCGTTTCAACGTCTATCACAAGCAGACGGAACCTCTGGCTGCATGGTTTGAGGCAGAAGGCATCCGACATACGTTCACTTGGAAAGGCTCGAAGGAACAGATGTTAGCAGAGATATTTGCTTTCCTCGACGCGGATAAATAACAGTCCGCTTTGGAAAAAAACAAGGGAACTATATACTATTTGGCATTTTAGTCTCTATGTTGTTGACAATCAATATCTGAAACGTGCAGCGTGCCTAATTATATATAATTGCCAAAAACAATAAAATTCATGGCATTAGAATCAAACTTTATAGACTACGTACGCATCCATTGTCGTTCAGGAAAAGGCGGCAAGGGGTCAATGCACCTTCGTCATGTGAAGTATCAGCCTAACGGCGGACCTGACGGTGGCGACGGAGGTCGTGGTGGTAATATTTACCTTCGTGGCAACCATAACTACTGGACGCTTCTTCACCTGAAATACCAGCGCCACATATTCGCTGAGCATGGTGGCAACGGCGGACGCGACAAGTGCCACGGCACGGATGGCAAGGACGTATATATTGATGTGCCTTGCGGAACAGTGGTCTATAATGCAGAGACAGGTAAGTTTGTCTGCGACGTAATGGAGGATGGGCAGGTAGTAATGCTACTGAAAGGTGGACGTGGCGGTCTGGGAAACTTCCAGTTCCGTACAGCAACTAACCAGGCCCCTCGCTATGCGCAGCCAGGCGAGCCGATGCAGGAAATGACCGTCATATTGGAGTTGAAACTCCTTGCCGATGTAGGTCTTGTAGGCTTCCCTAATGCAGGCAAGAGCACATTGCTCTCAACGCTTTCGTCGGCACGCCCGAAGATAGCAAACTATCCGTTTACTACGCTTGAGCCATCGCTTGGCATCGTTGCTTATCGTGATAATAAGTCGTTTGTTATGGCAGATATACCAGGCATTATCGAGGGTGCAAGTGAAGGCAAGGGACTTGGACTACGTTTCCTTCGCCACATAGAGCGCAACTCCCTGCTGCTCTTTATGGTTCCTGGCGATACTGATGATATAAAAAAGGAGTACAACGTTCTGCTCAACGAACTCCAGAAGTTCAATCCCGAGATGCTGCAAAAGCACAGAGTCCTGGCTGTGACGAAGTGCGACTTGCTCGACGAGGAGCTTATCGAAATGCTGAAAGAGACGTTACCTGAAGACCTTCCTGTGGTCTTCATATCCTCTGTGGCTAACATGGGACTCGATGAATTGAAGGATGTTCTTTGGAGGGAACTCAATAGCGAGAGCAATAAGTTGCAAGACATTATTTCAAGCGAAAACCTTATACATCGTGATAAGGATATGAAAAACAAGATAAACCTTGAAGGTCTTGACGAACTTGATGACATTGAGGAACTGGATGACGATGACATCGAAATAGAAGAACTCGATGACTTTGAATACGAAGACTAAACAGCAGACAGCCGACGAAGAGTTCATGCGCAAGGCTCTTAGTGAGGCGCAGATGGCTTTTGCAGCCGACGAGGTGCCGGTTGGTGCTGTTGTTGTTTGCAAGGGACGCATCATCTCGCGTGCCCATAATCTCACAGAAACTCTTAACGACCCGACGGCTCATGCCGAGATGCAGGCTATTACGTCGGCAACAAACTTTCTCGGAGGCAAATATCTTCAAGATTGTACGATGTATGTGACCGTTGAACCATGCGTCATGTGTGCAGGTGCAATAGGTTGGGCGCAGGTGTCGAGACTTGTATATGGCTGCAGCGATGAGAAAAGAGGCTTTTCGGTTTATGCTCCAAAGGCGTTACATCCGAAGACCGAAGTGCAGTCGCACGTGCTTGAAGACGAATGCCGCGAACTAATGGTTGGGTTTTTCAAGAAGAAACGATGAGTGAATTTGTTGATGACCTCGGTGAGTGGGGTGAGAGGGTCGCGATTGATTTCTTGAAAGAGAAAGGATATTTCGTCAGCAATCACGACTGGCGTTTCAAGCATCTTGATATTGATATTGTTGCGATAGATAATGGCACGAAAGAAATTGTCTTTGTTGAGGTTAAGACGCGTCGCAACAATTTATTTGGCGAACCTCAATCAGCTGTTGATTATAAAAAGGTGAAAAACGTAAAGCGCGCTGCCAATGCGTATATGACTTATCATGGCGTCAAGCGTTCCCCTCGCTTTGATATTATTGCTGTAATAGGTACCGACGATTCAAATGTGCAGATAAATCATTTCCCTGGTGCGTTTTGATATGCTTGAGATTCAATCAATATTTGCGGAAGTAAGCACGGATGCTGTCGGAACTTAAGACCATAGTCTCTGAACTCAGTTGCTCTACGACAAAGTTTTCGCTCAAATGGAATATCCCATATTCATATAATTCTTTTGCGTCGGTGATAGGAATATCGCCTTGTGACCTTTTGTCTCTTAATGGAGTGTGGATTTTGAGGCTGTCGCGTGAGTGGTCGAAGCGGAAGAATACTCCTCGCTGAGTCTTGTCGTTAGGTCTGACTTCCATCATGTCACATTCGAACGACCAGTACATAGGAGTCGGGTTAATGTCCTGACTGCAATTATTGAGGCGCTCAAGTCGCTGCATCTGCCAGAAACCATCAAGGTCTCCGTTGTCGGAAGTGTGTATATCGCATGCGGCAATCATTGCAGTTGCTGCAATAAGCACCAAAACATTTACAATCTTTTTGTATGCCATTGTCAGTTAAAATCTTTTTGCTATTGTAAACTGAAAACCTGTATTGTCGCCTAAGAGTTCGCCTCTGTCAAGTGCAAATGCGCCAACAACACTCACGCCTTTCAGCCAGTCAATCGATGATAAATCGTAATGCGCCTCGGCAAGGAGACTGAAGTTCGACTCAGGGTCTTCGAATGGTTCCTGATATGTGCCGTAACCTTTCTGCCACGTTGCCATCAAACGATAGTGAAGCTGAGGCGTTGGGTCACCGCTAAGACCGCAATGGAAGGCAGAGAAGCGATTGTTCTTTACCTCAATCGTTCCGTCATTATTATATATAGGAGAAGTATAGAGCGGATTACCTATTACCTGTCCCCAATGCTGCCAACCAGTATAGATGTAGTGGTTGTAATAATTGTCCTTACCTGCTATATGTGTCGGTGAAGATGGCGTGTGGTCGTGGAATATCGGTCCGCTTTGGTATTTCGTGTGCATGTATTCCGCAACTATTGTGCTGGCAATCCTATTCTTTGGCAGCGTAGCTTCGATGCCTATGAGTGCGTCTTTGAACTTATAAAGCAGATAGCGGCTGTCTTTCTTCTTGTCCCAGTCTTCTCCTGTGCCATATCCGTCATAATCGACAAACAGCAGTTGCGAATGGTCTTCAAAGTAGTGGTCGAGGTATGCGGCTATTTTCCATCCTTTACCTTTATAAGTAAGACGTGCGAGCCAACTGCCCACGTGGTTACCCGTACAGTTTGCATAGACTCCTTCGCCCACATCGCCGACAGTGCCAAAGTCAGGGACAAACGCATGCCAAAATGAAGATAGGTTTTGTTGGTTGCAGAGTTCCTCCATCACACCGTCTTCATTTATTTGGTATGACTTGCCTCCGAACTGGCATCCCCATTCCAGACCTAACTCAAACTGCAGAGGCTTGCTGTCGGGCGCAATGCGAAGGAAGCCTGACTTGCTGTGGTAGAGAGTATGCTCGGTGTATTTACTTTCCTTGTTTGTAAAGTTTCGCTGCCAATTATCGTCGGTCTGACAGCCATAAGCCAGATGCCCGCGGAATGCAAGCCAGCCTTTAAGCCCAGGTATGTCCCAGTAGTCAGGCATCTCGACTCTGACTTCAGGGAATGGCCTTGCATTGATGCCGAGCGTCTGCGAACCGCTCGATAATTCGTTGTTCTTGAGATTCATTGTGTGATGCTTACTACCGATTGTAAGCACGCCGCGTTTGTATCTTCCCTCGAAGAAAGCTTGCTGCACGATAAACTTCGACGTGAAATGTGATGCTACGGCAATGTCGAGTCCATATCCCACAGCCCAGTTGCGCAGCGAGTCGTTGTCCTTGTCGCGTACGACGCTGGCACGCAGATAGCCGTTGTTGTTTTCGATAGAACTCAGTCCGTATTTGTTCGCATTAAGCCATAGAGGATTATGGTCGCCCGACGAAGTAGTGGCTTGCATTTCAATGGTGCAGTCGATTCCTTCGGTCAAGCGATTGGTTGTTTCGTCTGCTAACATACGTGTCGCAGACAGTAATATAATGAGAAGAAATATGGGCCTTATGCGTTTCACGCTGCAAAGGTACAAAAAATAAATTTAATACAAATGTAAATAATGAAATTCTTTCATAGAGTGCACAAAAAAGCGCTGTCATTGTTTTGGGGGACAAGGCAGCGCTTTCAAAATATATTAGCAAAAATGAAAGATACTTTATTTGGTTTATCTGTGGCCACCGCCACCGAAACCTCCGTGAGACCCTCCGCCTCCGTGTGAGCCTCCACCGAAGCTGCTACCGCTGCTGCGTGAGCCGCTGAAACTGCTGCTACTGCTGCGTGAAACGCTTGATGATGCGCTGCTGCTTGGGCTTACGCTCATGCTACGTGTTGAGCTGCTTGATATGCTGCGGCTTGGGGTTGCAGTCTGTGTTGAGCGACTTGTTGAGCTGCTTGACGTTCCGCGGAAGTTGGTTGATGGTCCAACCTTGCGTCCTTCGCCTGAAGGTGTAGTCTGGTTGCCACCGTTGCGGAATCCTCTGTTGCCATTGACAGTCTCGCGTGTGCTGCTTTGGTTGCCGAACCCGTTACCTCCACGGTTTCCATTGTGGTTGTTGTTGAAGTTGTGGTTGCCGTTGTTGGTATTGTTGTTGCCGTTTCTGAAGCCACGGTTTCCGTTGTTGCGGTTGTTGTCGAATGTGCGTCCCTTGCCGTTCCAGTTGTCGCGCATACCGTTTTCAATGTGTCCGCGGCTGTGATTGCGGCTGCCAGTACTTACGAATACACGTCCGTGGTAGTAACCTCTGTCACCGTGGTGACGCCAGCAGTGCTCGCCGTGATAGCTTATATATACTGTAGGACGGTCGAAGTAGAACCATCCGCGGTGTGGGTAGCGTGCATATATTCTGAAGTGCCAGAACCCTGCGTCCCAGTAGAGTGGGCGGTAGAAGTAGAGTGCGTCGCAGAATGTGCGGTACTGCCAGTCGAGGAGTACGTAGCTCATATCGAGGTTGCGTCGAGTCCAGTAGTCGTTGAACACATCGTCGGCTGTGGTCACTCCCATGAGATAGTCGAGGTTGATTTCGTAGGCTGCGTCGTACTGCTCTGGAGTCAGGTTGAGCTCGTATGCCATCTTGTCTGTGAGGAACAGAGCCTGCTCTTGAGCTTGCTCAAAACTCATTGCGCTTGCATTGATTGTCAATGCGAAGAGTGCTACCAGTGTAAATACTAACTTTTTCATGATCGTATGGTTTTTAATTTTGTTGTTTATTCGTGTTGTTTCTTTCTGTTGCCTGGCCTCGGGATGACGCTGAGGAGCGGCGGCTTTTTCGTTGTTTATTTGTTTCGACGATGCAAAAGTATGCATAATTTTAAGGGAAATGAAAGGATTTTTCCTACAGTGTGGGGGATTTTCCCTATAGTGCATGTTTTTCCCTCGTTTTTGTTGAAATCTTTCGTCGTCGGGCACACCTTATTTATATAACGCGCGTGTATGTGGGCGCGCGCGACAAATATGAGCAAAAATGAAAAAAAAGTCCTATGTTTTTGCAATTATTTTATCAAATCAATGAAAAAAACTTCGAGGGTCACGCAAAATGTGCCCAGCACCCTCGCTGCAAGTTCCGGCAGGGGAGGAGGTGTTGGTCGCGAGTCAATGTGAATACGACCTTTACGGAGGTAAATGCGTTAGAATTAAGCAGTTAACGTTTATTTTAGGTCGTCACACCTAAGGTGTTATGCTTTTCACACCTAAGGTGTTTCGGACGAAAGACCTGAGGTTTGACACGATTTGCACCTAAGGTGTGACGAGATAAACACCTGAGGTGTGAAGGCCTCGGATTTGCATTGCATTGAGGTTGGCACTTGGGCTTGCGCAACATTTGTATGGTTTTTGTTTGGTCATGAAGAATATTTTTAGTAATTTTGCAACGAATTACGTGAAATCAGTATAAAACTTAAAATAATAATAGCTTATGTCACAAATTATCGGTCACATCTCGCAGATTATCGGTCCTGTTATCGACGTGTTCTTCGACACTAAGGGCCAGGAAGCCGAGAAGGTGCTACCAAAAATTCATGATGCAATGATTGTGAAGCGCGACGATGGCCGCGAATTAGTCATTGAAGTTCAGCAACATATAGGTGAAGATACAGTCCGCACCGTTGCTATGGACAATACCGACGGACTGAAACGCGGCATGGAAGCCATCCCAATGGGTTCACCAATCCGTATGCCTGCTGGCGAACAGATTAAGGGACGTATGATGAACGTCATCGGTCAGCCTATCGACGGCATGAAGCCATTAGACATGGAAGGCGCATACCCAATCCACCGCGAGGCTCCGAAGTTCGAGGAACTTTCCACTCACAAAGAGATGCTTGCCACTGGTATCAAGGTCATCGACTTGCTCGAACCATACATGAAAGGTGGTAAGATTGGTCTTTTCGGCGGTGCAGGTGTGGGAAAGACAGTGCTCATCATGGAGCTTATCAACAACATTGCAAAGGGACACAACGGCTATTCAGTATTCGCAGGAGTAGGGGAGCGCACTCGTGAAGGTAACGACCTTATCCGCGACATGATTGAGTCGGGCGTTGTACGCTACGGCGACAAGTTCCGCAAGGCTATGGACGAAGGCAAGTGGGACCTCTCACTTGTTGACCCAGAAGAGCTTGCTAAGTCGCAGGCGACTCTCGTCTATGGACAGATGAACGAACCGCCAGGTGCGCGTGCATCAGTGGCTTTGTCAGGTCTGACCGTAGCTGAGGAATTCCGTGACCACGGAGGCAAGGACGGCGAAGCAACCGATATCATGTTCTTCATCGACAACATTTTCCGTTTCACTCAGGCAGGTTCTGAGGTGTCAGCACTCTTAGGACGTATGCCATCGGCAGTAGGTTATCAGCCAACGCTTTCATCGGAAATGGGCGCAATGCAGGAACGAATCACATCTACCAAGCACGGCTCTATCACATCTGTACAGGCAGTTTATGTGCCAGCCGACGACTTGACAGACCCTGCACCAGCCACGACATTCGCACACCTCGACGCAACAACAGAGCTGAGCCGAAAGATTGCAGAGCTTGGTATCTATCCAGCTGTTGACCCATTAGGCAGTACATCGCGCATCCTCGACCCACTGATTGTAGGTAAGGACCACTACGAGACTGCACAGAGAGTGAAGCAGATACTCCAGCGCTACACTGAACTTCAGGATATCATCGCCATCCTCGGTATGGACGAACTCTCTGATGAAGACAAACTGACAGTGAACCGTGCACGTCGCGTGCAGCGTTTCCTCAGCCAGCCGTTCACCGTAGCAGAGCAGTTTACGGGCACTCCAGGCGTGATGGTGTCAATAGAAGACTGTATCAAGGGCTTCAAGATGATACTCGACGGCGAGGTTGACGACCTTCCAGAACAGGCGTTCCTCAACGTGGGCACTATTGAAGATGCAATAGAGAAGGGAAAGAAACTC
>JAUNQM010000031.1 GCA_030536165.1 Prevotellaceae bacterium
GTAACTGACACAGAAAAAGTTAGGGCATGGTGCTATGAGCCTGGTAAGAACCAGTTCTTCAGTGCATATGCTGAAATCTTCGTCATGCCAGATGCACCGACTATTGAAATTGTCAATTCCTTTGACTGGGATGATTGGGAAGGAGAAGATATTACAACCGAAATAACAATTGATAATACTTCATACAAAGACGGTGACATCATTTACTATACCACCGATGGCTCTGACCCTACAACAAGCTCGACAGTAAAGACTGGGGTAAACACCTATAAATTACTGTATTATGACGTTATGAATGCAGGCTATAACTACAACAGTGTAGATGCCATCCGTGCTGTTGTTAATAGAGGTGACGTCACAACTACTGAAACAAGAGTTGATAAAATAGATGATCCTACTTTCACGGAAAGTGGAAACAGTTTGACCATTTCAAACAGCAATGCTGACTGGATTGTTTACAAGCAGAATAATACAGACTGGACGAGAATAGAAGGTAACAGTGTTACTATAAATAATCCTGACTATCCTGTTTCTGCCATTGCCGTTAAGAACGGATACCTTATGAGCAACATTGCTATGTATGTTGGTGGCGATAAATATGACGACTGGATTCCAAGCTGGACAACTGGAGAACCAAATTACAATAATCTTAACAAAGACAACGATCTTCCAGAAAAATCAGTAGTGAAATCCCCATCCCTGGAACTCTGGGCTGGAAATCCGAGTTCTTTTGATGGCAAGCACATCTCCCACAAGGCAATATCTGTTCCAAATGGTATTTATAGGATAACACTCGACTTCACAGCAATGAATCAATCAAATGTTCCGGATAATATTGGTGGTTGTGGATTCTACGAACGAAATATCGATAATAATACTAATGTTAATATAGGTGTTTCTAATGTTGGAACTCAGTTTACATACAGTTCGAAACCTCAATGGAGTGCCAATACCCTTAACGGCTATGCCCGCACCGGTACTGTCGATATGATTGTTGAAATAACCGATGGAGAAATCAATTTTGAGATTGACTTTGCAGGTTGTAAGTTTAATTGGTTTGTATTCAAGAATTTCAACTATGAATATCTTGGCAGTCAGGACAACATGTTCGTTCATTATGAAGGCGTAGCATCTCAGATGGGAATTCCACCAGCAGGACTGAAGACTGACTATAAGACCAGTGCAGACGACCCCCGAATTGCAAGCGGTGTCACCATTCAGCGTGCACACGAATACACTCACGACATCTATGTGATGCCAGGCGAGAAAGTTAATTTACAGCCTTTCAGTGATTTCAGCAACAAATATGAATATCGCAATGCATATCAGCGCTGGTACGATTACACCACCGACTCAAAGTCTTCAAGACTAACATTCTATCAAGAGCCTAACAGCCTCAAGAGCGAGAATTACTATTGTAGCAATTTGTTCAATTTCAACAATACTAATAATAATTCCATCCCTAACGGATTTCATTTGCGTGGCAACGGAACAGACGCAAATGGAGGCACTAATGTGTCTAACAGCGTAAGTAGCAAACAAAAATTTGCCGACGGCGGAACCCTTGTCCATGTCATCAGTCTCCACGCAAATAGTTCGTCGGACAAAGTCTCTATGACTTTCGGAGAAAACGGTCAGCTCCACCTTAAGCCAGGTAAGTTCCGTATCAGTTTCGACTGTGTCGGTGTAGGTGGTGGTTATCCGACGGTCGAATTCTCAATAGCTCCAAGAAACAATACTTCTGCTACTATCTTTAAGGGCAACGTATCGCCATATCCTTACACCGTCAACAGTTTCAGCAACACTGTGGAGGATTCAAAGTACTTTAACACCACTATCACCATAGAAAACGAAGCTGACTATGTGCTGATATGGCAAATGGACGGCATGGATACCGGTACGCAGACCTTTGCATTCGACAATATTCAGGTTGCAGGTATCGGCGAAATGACAAACACAAACCTTGACAGCAATGTCAGAGAATTCTACGGTGCTGATGGAGTGAGCAAAGGCCACTTTGGTGGAACCGCCCTCAACACTGGCCGCACAGTAGCTACCATTGCCACCTATACGGCACCGACATCAACCGATGACATCTTCGATATCATTGCCATCGATATAGCAAATGATAATTCCTCGACTAAATACAATACAGACCTTGTATTGGAGGAACCGACACTATCATACCGCCACATCTTCGTAATACACAACGCACAGGTACAGGCTGAAGAAATCAGTGGCAGCAAGTCAAACAACGATAATTACATACGCACCCACCGTATCAAGATTTCATGTCCAGAAGGAACACCACTGCAGTATCGCCTCGATAATTACGAGTATCGTGGATGGGGCGCTAATGCCAAGCCATCAGGATACTACATCAAAACAGGAACAGACACTTATGCTCCAGTATATCATTATCGAGTGGAATTTTTAGAGGGAGAAAATCAAGGTTATAATAACATTCAGTACAATGAAATAGTAGGATGTACGGTCGGAAACCTATCATACGATCAAAACGGCGAGATCATAGGCCATAATTTGAATAAGCAATTTGCTGAGCATCCAATCTTATCTCAAGAAGAAACTGTCTGCAACAATATGCAGAGAGACCTTGTTTATACATATAAATGTACAGATGGCTTTGACCGTATGCTTTACTGGAAAGAGCCAGTGGTAGGTAACTATCGCATTCGCATCTATGCCGTTAGTGCACCTAATGCGGAATCATATAGTGATATAGACATCTGGGATTATGATGGTCAAAACATTGTACTGATGGAATATGACCTTGAAGTGCTGCCTGCATCAAAAGCAAGTATGGTAGATGAAAACACACTGAAAAACAACAGCACATACAGCCATCAGTCTTCACAGGCACTTCAAGAAGCTTACGGAGATCCAACGGTAAAAGTGGACTTTGATGAAATAACATTAGATCAATGTAATTTAGGGAATAATAATCATGGCTATTATAAGTGGCCATTGACGTGGGAGATGTCCTCATACGCATTCTGCTACGACAACGCTAACAATACGGACGTAGCCGACTACAACACATATATGGTTGCGAATAAGGCAAGCCAGACGGCATATCATAGTAGCAGTGCTAATGACGTTTACGACCGTCGTTATGCTGACACAAATGGTTCACAACTTGGTTTCTTCTTTTATGCTAATGCTGCAAGCGACCCTGGCCGTATGGCTGTGCTTAACATCGGTAACAACCTCTGTCAGGGAACTCGTATCTTTGTGTCAGCATGGGTCAACGAACTCAATAACTGGCCTGAGACGGCTAATGTGTGCTTCGCATTCAAGGGAGTAATGGCTGACGGCACAGAGGACTTGCTCGGCAGCTATGTTTCTGGCTATGTAACAGGAGGATGTAATGATGTTGACGGATTCCACAGCAGCGCTGTTGAAGGTGGTCATTCTCATGGTACTGATAACAGAACCAAGTGGATGCATATTTATTTCTGCGTCACGCCAAGTTCGAATTATGGAAACAAAAACTACGACCACTATATTATCGCACTCGAAAACAACTCGGCTTCCTCATTCGGTGCCGACTATGCCATTGATGATATTCAGACATTCGTTTGCCATCCAGAACTTCAAGCTTTCCAAGAGAAGCCAGTTTGTAACGGTGATCCTGCTACAAAGTTAATACTTAGAACTGACTATGATTTATTGCTTCAAGCTTTTCCTACACAATATATAGAGCAGAGCGAACATTCTGATGTATCTATGGCACCTCTTTATTTTACCTTTATCGATAAGGATAAATATGAGAGTCTGCTTGAGCCAGACGGCTCAAATTATGATGAGGCATTTGATGCTTCGATAGTAAGGGGAGCATATCCTAATCCTTCTAACATGAAAGGTCCTGCCAATCCAGAACGGACATACGGAAAAATGTGGTTTGACCTTTATTATAATGGTAATCCAAGCCACCAAACCTCTGGTGCTGAGATATTGAACACCACAACAACTCGTGAGTTAATCGGTGAGAGACGCCTGCTCTATTTCCCAAGCGTAAACTGCATCAATGACGTAAACATAAAGATTGGTACGAACTATTGGTGTGTTATGAGTGCTTATGATCCTGGGCTTGATGAAACTCCGCTGTCACAGACATTTGACTTGCGTGATGTATGTACATCAAAAAGGGAATTTGAGGTTATCTTCTCTGGCGAGATAAAGGTTGACGGGAAACTCACAGCCAAAGATGCTACTCAAAATATCTGTGCGAACCAACGTCCAAAGATTGAAATCAACTTAAACGGAATAAGCAAGGGCGGTGATGTAGTTAAGACTGAGAATGCTTACTTTGACTGGTACTTCGGTCCTATGAACGACCCTGACCCTTCAACCATAGGAGCAGATGATGAAGATAGGTATTACTATAACGAAAAATATGCAGGACAAGACTTATATACGGCGCTTGCAGCTTTCCGTGACAATTATCCAGAAGATGATGATGTGGCAAGTTGTGAAGTAAAGGGCACTTTCATTCAGGCTATGAAAGACTGTATAGAACATTTCGTTGAAGAAGGAATACTCTCACTATATAAGACAACGGAATTCGCATCGACATACGATAAATTCAACGAGCCGTTAAGCTCTAACGAGCAAAAGGAAATAGAGCTGACTGCAATTCCGATAAACCCAACTCCTGATGATGAAACCATCTTATATTGTCTGGAAGCTTTCCAGATTAACATCCCTATATCAACTCGAACACCTATCCTAAAGAATGGTGATGACAAGGGTATCGTGCCTTATCCATCACACATGCGTGACGTGCCACTCCGTATAGGCCTGAAGGAATTACAGAGATGCTGCACGTTAAGTAGTTTGAATGATGACTCTGGCTATAAATTCCTATACATGCCATTGCGTGATCCTACACCTGTCACAGAGGGTGTGGATAAGATGGCTATAACGAAGAGCAAAGATGATGCTGTTTATCTCGTAGCATCAAACGACCCTAACGTAGCAGCAGGAACATCTGGAGCACGTCGTGTTACAACTTATGCTGACGGTACTGCTATGGACGAGGATGAAAAGATCTATTATATAGGTAAGGTGTCTGATATCGTGGCAAAAACTTGGGACAAAACCCAATCAAGTTCAAATCCTGGCAACGTATGCCATTTGGCATTCTTCAACAACTTCAAATTCCGTGAAGGCTACTGGTACACCATTAAGTTCAACTTTGAGGAAGACTATGATACTACAACTGATGATAACTATGACGTGTGTCCAGGCGACGTAATCTGTACAATCAAAGTTGTACCAGAATATCAGATGTGGACAGGTAAGGTAGATGGCAACTGGAATAACGATGCCAACTGGCGACGTGTGACGAAAGAGGAACTCATGAATCCAACTTCGATTTCTGCCGATTACATCACGGATGGTACAGGAGACTATGCTAACGACAACACTTCAAGCTTCGTTCCTGCCGACTTCACAAAGGTCGTAATACCAGCCAATTCAAAACACATGCCAGAACTTTATGACTTACGTTCCTCTGGCAATCTTGAGGATGTCGATTACATAGGAGGATCTGGAACGACAAATTTCATTAGGTATATGACTGCCGATGAAGAGGCACGCGAAGGAGAGACAAACAACAATGTCCAAGATTACCGAGCATATATTGGTGCAGCTTCCGACACCATCAACTTCGATATGGCTTCGGTAGTTCTCAATGACGGCAACGTAGCATGCCGCTCATGGTACGACCACACTTGTGATGAAATACACTTCATGAGTGGTGCTCAGCTGATTAACCAGCAGTACTTGCACTATAACAAAGCATGGGCAGACATTGAAATCAATCCAGGTCGCTGGTACACTATGTCGTTGCCTATCACCAATGTTGTGTCGGGCGACTTCTATCTGCCTACTGCCGGAGCACGTCAGGAAACGCCACTGTTTGAGGATATCACTTATAGCACTGAACTGAACGACCGCTTCAAGCCGGCAGTATATCAGCGCACATGGAATGCAAGTGATGCAAAAGTCTATAAACTTAATGCTGGGGTTGAAAATGCCGCAGAAGGCATAAGCCTCAATTGGAGCCACGTATATAACGATGCACTCGTCAACTATAGCGCAGGCAATGGCTATTCGATAAAGGCTGATGTATCTGCTTTGGCAGAAACCGACCGTCCTGAAAAGGTGCTCTTCCGCTTCCCTAAGGCTGACACCTCATATACATATTATAATCCAGGCAACACTGACGGCGACGCCAAGACTGACAATGTGCCTTCTACTTACCTTGATGGTAGCAGTAAGCGTACTTACCGACTTGCCGACATCACCTCTGGCTCTTATTGGCAATCAGTAGGCGAAAACACTAAGAACGACTCGAAGTATTTCCTTGTAGGCAATCCTCTGATGTGCAGCCTCGATATGGAGAAGTTCTTCGACAATAACACAAGCCTTGCCCGCAAGTACTGGATAGTGACTGCCGAAGGACAGCGCGCCTTTGTAATGGACGAGGAGACCAACGGTTTCATCGGAACAGGCACTGACGGAAAGCTGACCCAGCCTACCGTAGAACCTTTCCAGTCGTTCTTCGTAGCACTTGCCGATGGCTCTACTCCTGGCTCGTTAAGGACGGAAATCAAACCGGAGATGATGGTTCTACCAGAAAATCCAAGCGACAATGACCCTACGAACAACGACCCTACAAATCCATCAGGTGGTGACAACACGCGTGCCGAATCAAATCCATCGGGTATCATTCATATTTCGGCTACCGATGAACGAGGATTGGAATCAAATATGGTCATAACAGATGGAGCTATCCGTCACACTATGGGGGCCGAAACATTGTTCGACTCTAACCTTGCTGACGAGCCAATGTTATACTCTGTCATCGATGGTCAGGCCATGACTATCGGCGAGATGAAGTCAGGCCAAACCATACCTGTCGGAATTACAGGTATCAGTGGTGAAGCAACTATCACCCTGTCAGGTATCGAATCGTTCAAGTCATCACTCTATCTAATTGATGCATTGACGGGCGAAACCGAACCACTCACATCCGACATCACGCTAAAGCAGACTGGCAATGGCGTGCGCTACTATCTGACTTCAAAGCAAGCAATAGAAGAAGAAAAGATTATTTCCGCTCCAGTGGTACTGACAAACCGATGCCACCTGACGATTAAGACTCCGGCAGATACAAATATAGAAAAGATTCAGATATTCACAACAGGAGGCATTTGCGTAGTCGATGAAGCTAATCTTGGCATGCAATACGACACCGACCTTGCAGCAGACATCTACATAATACGACTGATTTCTGCAGAACAAGAATATAAGTATAAGATTGTGATGCATTAACCTAACCCAAGCCTCGACACCGGATTTTGTGCCGGGGCTTTTTTAATGCAACCACGTTGGGGGTGTTGCTCAAAATGAGCATTGAACAAGTCCCGTTGGGACGACAAATCATAGGCGAGAGTGCAAACCATCGTATTATTAGGCATCCATCTCTAAAGCCCAGTATGGGCGACAGAAAGGTGTGTGTGGTAGAGTTCTGCCGTCCTTCAGGACTTTGAAATGTATCACTCCTATGAGATCGGGCTGTCGCCCTATCCTTTGCTATTTCGTCCCTACGGGACTTTTCCTTGTTCCTCTATAAGGTACCGTCTTCCAGGTGGAAACGCAATTATCACTTCATTCGTCTTGAGGAGAAATAATCATCAAGAATCTGCAAAGAACATTCGTCGGGTACAGAACCTGCATAAGAGCCATCGTTGGTAAGATGCATAACGCGATGGTCTTTGGTCGTGAATTTAGGCCATTCGGGAAGATTTTCTCCGTTTGGATTGCCTGTACGAGCAAAGTTTGTCCAATACTCCCCTATCTGGCGTTTCAGCTCCTGATCACCTGGCAGGCTGTCTTCAGTGTGTTGGAACACATATCCGACTTCTTGTCCGTGAACTGATCCTAGGTCAGAGTCGGGATTATGCTGGTTTCGGTCGAAATAATAGAGATAGACATCTGAGTGCCCCGTCTGTGCCTGAAGTCGTCCCCAAGTCCATGTGTGCCATCCGAATGATGCATCACGAAGGAGATTGCGCCCACTCTTCGGTACTGGATTTGCAGTGACTGGATAGGCTTTTAGGAGACGTGGAGCAAAATTTCCGAATCGCTTCCCGACATTCTGGATGTGGGTGAGAGAATCGCGTGGGGTGAAAGCCTCTCCTTCGTCGGAGTTGTAGCCAATGAGTATATCGACATTATTGTATTGTCTGGATTCGTAGAGTCTGTACTGATCATCTGGAATGACATACCCGTCAACTATCGGCCAGGCTCCGCCTGTAGCATTGTAAGGACGTGCAAAGAAAGAATCAGGCAGACTGCGCAGTTCGGTCAATGTTCGTGCCCCAAGTCCTTCTGCATATCTGACGCCGTCGGACTCTGCCATTTCGAGTGTCTTCATATTTTCACCAGGATAGGAGTCGCCCCTGCATGGGCCGAAAGATCCTCCACTCTGCGAAATTGCCCTTTGAAACAACCCCTTTGCAAGTGGAGATGCACAAAGCATACTCACAGATATTCCACCAGCAGACTGTCCGAATACAGTAACATTGGAAGGATCCCCCCCGAATGCAGCAATGTTGTGCTTCACCCAGTGCAAAGCTGCAATCTGGTCAAGTAGCCCATAGTTACCCGACACACCATTATTGTTTTCGGCAGAGAGTTCGGGATGTGCAAGAAAGCCAAGATAGCCCACTCGATAAGCTATGCTCACCACGACCACTCCCTTACGCGCCAATTCTGCTCCGTCAGAATAAGGATAGGACGTTGAACCAAACGAGAAGCCCCCTCCATAAATCCAAACCATTACTGGCAAAGCGTCATCTGAAGACTTCGTCGGTGTCCAGACATTGAGATAGAGACAATCCTCGCTCATTGTTAGAGTCGTATCGGCCTGAATGGGACTCGCTGCAAATTTCTTAGCAGGACGCACACCATTCCACGGGATGACAGGCTGAGGTGCCTTCCAACGCAGTTTTCCCACAGGAGGTGCGGCAAAAGGTATTCCTTTATAGATATTGAGATCTCTATCGGCATACCCTTCAATCAGCCCACCTTCTACTCTCACGACCAAAGGGTCGTTCACATTGCACGAAGCAAAGCACACTGCAATAAGCAGCAGTAACATAAGTCTTTTCATACTGCAAAGATACGAATAAGTGAGCGAAATATAAAATTAAAGACAATTATTATTTTTTATGTAGAGCCGATGGCCATAAACAATACTGCAATAAACACCCAAATTTGATTTAGGGTAACGCATTGACGAAGTTAGGACATATTGGGTGTAAAATAAAAAAATCGCTAAAATCAGCGACTTTTGCGGAGAGAGGGGGATTCGAACCCCCGGTACCCTTTTGGGGTACACTCGCTTTCCAGGCGGGCTCCTTCAACCACTCGGTCACCTCTCCAGTATGAGTGCATTCAAGTGGTTGAAGGAGCTTTGATTTTCTCCTTGGCAACCACTCGGTCACCTCTCCAATATGAGTGCATTCAAGTGGTTGAAGGAGCTTTGATTTTCTCCTTGGCAACCACTCGGTCACCTCTCCAATATGAAGCCCCCTCCATCTCCCCCCGAAGGGGAGGGTTTCGTTCCCCTCTTAAAGAGGGGCATAGGGGGATGCTACTTTTTTATTTGCCGTGCAAAGGTAGCAAAAGTTTTTGACTTCGCAGCCTATTTTACAAAGTTTTTTTCAACCTTGTGTGCGTTTGTTGCGTCCGTAACTGCGATATGTGTCTTCTGGAATATCAATGTCGGGCTCTTGCAAGTCGCCTTCACGAGTCAAGCGGAAGCGTATGTATTTGATTGTGATGCCTCGGTCGAGCCACATCTGTTCGTAGTATGTGCGGATGTTGAGGTTTGGATTTGCCTCAAGCACGCTGTTGTCTGCATAGATATTGTCGCAGCAAACGTCAAGTGAAAGATGGTTGAGTTCCACCACAGCATTGGTGTAAGTATAGAGGAAATTGCTGTCTGTCTTCACGTTTATCTCTCCACCATCCTTCAGGAATTTGCGATACTTGCCAAGGAAGTTGGTACTTGTTAAGCGTTTGTTTACCTTTTTCATTTGAGGGTCGGAGAAGGTTAACCATATCCCATCAACCTCATCCGTGTCAAAGAAGTATTCGATGGCTTCAATGTTCGTGCGGAGGAAAGCAACATTGCGCAAACCCTCATGTAGTGCCTGCCTTGCACCTGTCCACATACGGGCGCCTTTTATGTCAACTCCGATGAAATTGATATTTGGATACAACCGTGCAAGCCCGACCGTGTATTCCCCTTTCCCGCAGCCGAGTTCGAGGTAGATAGGATTGCTGTTGCCGAAATATTGTTCGCGCCAATGTCCCTTCATGTCAAACGGCACTGCCTTGACTACAGAAAACGGAAGCTGGAACACGTTCTCCATTTCTTCCATTTCAGCGAACTTTTCTAATTTGCCTTTTCCCATGTTTATGTGTATTGTTTTAGGAACCTATTTTGGATTCTCATTGTGTTTTATAAATTGTAATATTAGCCTTATAGTACGACCCCGCTGGGGGCGCAGGATGGTGTTGGCTTCGCGTCCGCAGGTCTTCGACACTGCGGTTAACAATGTTAGACATCTTTGAGGTCTCTGTTTCTCTGCTGCGTGAAAATCATTGATGCAAAACTCGGATCTTTTTATTCCACCTTCTTTATTATCAATATGCTCATCTCGTAAAGCATATACATCGGCACGGTTACGAGTATGAGGGTCATGATGTCAGGCGGTGTGATAATGGCTGCCACTATCATTATCAAGATAAATGCGTGGCGGCGATATTTTGCGAGCATCGAACTCGTGATGATTCCCATCTTTGCAAGGAAGAACGATATCACTGGCAACTGGAATATGACAGCCATTAGCAGTGTCAGAGTGGTAAGCGTGCCTATATATGAATCAAGAGTGATATTGTTCACTACAGCATCCGAGACCTGATACGTGCCCAAGAATCGGAAAGAGATAGGGAAGAGTACGAAATACGTCATCAATACTCCAATCACGAAAAGTACGTATATCGTGACTATCGTCCTTGCCGAATAGCGTCGCTCGTTTTCGTAGAGTGCTGGTGAAACAAACCTGAACAACTCATATAATATATAAGGTGAAGCGGCAAGCAACGCCAGATAGAATGACGTGGTGACGTGGGTCATGAACTGCGACGAGAGTTCTACAGCTATCAACTTCACGGCATACGCCTCGAAATGGAAGTCGATGCCAAAGTAATTGCACGCGTTTTCTATCCATCGGTAAGTGATGAAGTCCGACTTACTCGGTGCGAGCAAGAGCGCAAAGGTCTCGTCCTTGAAGCAGAACACCACGAGGGCTATGACGGTGATAACGGCAATAATGCGTATGAGCATCCTTCGCAATACCTCAAGATGCCCACCGAAAGTCATAAAGCCGTCGCCTTCAGCACTCATTTCGCTTCTTCTGAAGTTTCCTTCTTTTCAGTTTCCTTTGTCTCGTCTGGAGCATCGATAGGCTCCTTCATACCTTTCTTGAAACTCTGGATGCCCTGTCCGAGTCCGCGCATGAGCTCTGGTACTTTCTTTCCACCAAATATCAGCAGTGCGATGGCAGCGATGAGTATAATCTCCGTCGTGCCTATCATCAATATAAGATTTGCCATACTTTTCTGGTTTTATATTTATTAATGTGTGGCAAAGTTATAAAAAAAAACGGAATATCAACTTCCTTTCATTATTTTATTTGTAATTTTGCATTGAATTTTGCAATTAAGTAGGTGTGCACATTTATTTATACAAGCCTTGCACTACCTGCAGAGCACGATTCAACATAAGCATTATAAAAACAACCTTGCACACCTACTGATGGAAATATTTGGAATAGACTGGCATATCTTGATGACTGTGGCACTGATAATTGGCATGTTTATCACACTGTTTAAGTCGAAACTACCTACCGACATGGTTTTCCTTGTCATTGTCGGACTACTGGTTGCCACGGGATGCCTAAAGATGGAAGACGCTATAAGCAGCTTCGGCGATGAGTCGGTAGTTACAATAGGTGTCTTGTTTATCGTCGTGGCAGGTCTCGACTGTACAGGAGTCTTGCATTGGATTACCCAGCATTTACTTGGCAAGCCTTCTTCTTATTTCTTCTCCATATTAAGACTAATGCTCCCTGTATCGGCACTTAGTGCTTTCTTGAGCAATACTACCGTTGTTGCCTTGTTTGTAAAGGTGGTAAAGATGTGGGCGCAACACCTAAACATCGCACCATCAAAACTACTCATTCCACTTAGTTACGCAGCAGGAATGGGAGGCATCTGCACACTGATTGGAACGCCACCAAACCTTATAATTTCTGGTTTCTACAGTTCAACCACAGGCGTGAGGCTGAATATCTTCACGACCTTGCTTCCAGGATTGTTCTGCATGCTCGTAGGCGTTATTTCAATTGTGATGATGAGACGACTCCTGCCTTCTCGCCAGACACCTGCAGAAAAGCTTGGTGCCGACTCAATGGCAGAAATTACAGAGCTCATGATTCCCCCTTACACAAACATGCCAGCACTATCGCTCAATGAAATCCATTTGAAAGAAGAGTGCAAGAAAAGTAAATTCCTTGGGTTAGTCCACTTCGACGGAGAGGTGGAACAAGTATATGACGACTCCGACCTCGACAACATCTTTATCATGGGCAAAGACGTCATGGTGTTTTCCGGCTACAGGGAAGAGGTGCTGGAATATGGTAAAAAGCACGGACTCAAATCTGATGTACACGACAATGAGACATCAATCAAAGTTGGCTTTAATACATTTTTATCATCAGCCATTATGATTGCTATGGTGACGCTCTCAGCACTAAAAGTGCTTCCTTTGCTTTACTCTTGTGTCCTTGCAGCATTGCTCATGATATTCACACGTTGTTGCAACCTTAATCAGGCACGCCAATCTATCAGTTGGGATGTACTAATGGTTTTTGCAAGTTCTGTTGCCATAGGCAAGGCAGTCGATTCCACAGGTCTTGCACAAATGATTGCCAATGAGATGACAAACCTTTGTGGTACCAATGCAATAGTTGCTTTTATATCAATATGTGTAATAGGCACGTTGCTCACAGAGTTTATCAGCAACACAGCTTGTGCCGCAATCATGTGCCCGATTGCGATTGGAATAGCGACAAACATGGGTGTAAATCCTCTGACATTTTGTATTGGACTGATGATAAGCGTCTCATCCAGTTTTGCCACACCAATAGGCTCACCTACGCATCTGCTTGTCTATGTACCTGGCGGATATCATTTCTGCGACTTCATGCGTATCGGTCTGCCTATGAACTTCATCATCCTTGCAGCAAACATTTTCATCACGTTGTTGCTATTCCCGTTATAGTATCTTTCATTAAATACGCGAGTTCGGGATAAGAAAAGTCTGTAAAAATTTGGTAATCTCGCTATTATTTTGTAACTTTACAGTGTAAAAATCAAACAGTTAAAACCAACAATAGCGATGATTACCAAGGACAAAGTTAC
>JAUNQM010000271.1 GCA_030536165.1 Prevotellaceae bacterium
TAACGGCTACAGGTACAATCGAGCCTGTCACGAAAGTTGAAGTTGGTACGCAGGTGTCGGGTATCATCGATAAGATATACGTTGATTACAACAGCGTGGTGCATAAAGGACAGGTCATAGCTGAGTTGGACAAGACTAATCTGCTTAGCGAACTTTCTTCAGCACAAAGCAACTTGAGTAGTTATCAGAGCAATCTGGATTACCAGAAGGCAAATTACGAACGCTATCAGACTCTCTACGACAAAGGTCTGATTAGTGCCAACGATTATGAGAATGCTCGCCTCAGTTATCAGCAAGCGTTGCAGCAGGTAAAGATGCAGCAGCAAAGTGTGGCTAAGGCTCAAACCAACTTAGGCTATGCTACGATTACGTCGCCGATAGATGGCGTAGTGCTCTCGCGTGAGGTTGAGGAAGGACAGACCGTTGCTGCTGCCATGAGCACTCCAACGCTCTTCTACATTGCGCAGAACCTGAAAGACATGCGCGTTATCGCTGACATTGACGAGGCCGACATAGGAGGCGTACTCGAAGGACAGCGAGTAACTTTCACCGTAGATGCTTATCCTGAGGATGTCTTTGACGGTACTGTGACGCAGGTTCGTCAGAATGCTACCACAGAAAGCAACGTGGTGACTTACGAGGTTGTTATCTCGGCTCCAAACGAAGAACTCAAGCTCAAGCCAGGACTTACTGCAAACGTTACCATCTACACTATGGAAAAGCAGAATGTGCTGACTGTAACAAATAAGGCGCTACGTTTCACTCCGAATGAGAAGTTGCTTAAAGAGGGACAGCAGATTAAGGATGTGAAAGGACCGATGAAGTTGTGGACGTTGGAGGGAAATAACTTCACGGCTCACAGCATTAAGACTGGTATCACCAACGGCGTTGTGACTGAAGTTGAAGGCGTTGCTGAAGGTACAGAAATCATAACCGACTTTAGTATTGCAGGCATGCCAGAAGATGCAGAAGGTCAGTCGGGCAATCCATTCATGCCACGTCGAGGCAACAATAAGAAGAAGTAGTTAGGTAGTTTAGGTCCTATCGAAACATCGAAATATCGAAACTAAATTTATATGAACAAATCCCAAGTTGAAGACAACGGCAAGAAGGTTGTCATCGAACTGCAGAATGTGAAGCGCTACTTCAAGGTGGGCGATGAAGTCGTGAAGGCATTGCGTGGCATCTCAATCAAGATATATGAAGGAGAATTTGTCACTATTCAAGGAACTTCAGGCTCGGGCAAATCGACGCTGCTCAATCAGTTGGGGTGTCTTGACACTCCAACGTCGGGCGAGTATTTCCTCGATGGCGTTGCTGTAAGAAAACTTTCGAAAAACCAGCGTGCACATTTGCGCAACCAGAAGATTGGATTTGTGTTCCAGAACTACAACCTTCTGGCAAAGACTACTGCCGTGGAAAATGTCGAACTTCCACTCATGTACAACAGTCGCTATAATGCCAAACAACGCAGAGAGGCTGCCATAGACTGCTTGAAGGCTGTTGGGCTTGGTGACCGTCTGGAGCATAAGTCAAACCAGATGTCTGGTGGACAGATGCAGCGCGTTGCCATAGCACGTGCATTAGTCAATAACCCGACTATCCTTTTAGCCGACGAGGCTACGGGAAACCTCGATACTCGTACCTCGTTTGAGATGCTTGTGCTGTTCCAGAAACTGCATGCTGAAGGACGCACAATCATTTTCGTGACCCACAACCCAGAGATAGCCGAATACTCATCTCGCAATATCAACCTGCGTGATGGTATGGTGCGTGAAGACACGGTCAATAATAACATAAAATCGGCAGTCGAGGCTTTGGCAGCACTCCCTAAGCCTGTTGATGAGTAAATGCCCCCTCCATCTCCCTCCGAAGGGGAGAGTAAGGTTTCAGGTTTCAAGTTTCAGGTTTCTTTCAGTCGCGCGTTGCGCTTTGTGAAAGCGGCAGAGCCGATGACAGGTATTAAGCACATGTCTTAACTGACGACAAGCCGAAAGCAATGAAGCTCGCTTCAATTGCTAAGGCGCGAAGGAAGAAAAGCCGCGCAGCGGATTAACTCCATAACTCCTTAACTCCAATTACAACCGTATAACCGCAATATGAATATACTAAATCTCATAAAAGTCAGCATCAATGCTGTGACATCAAACAAGATGCGAACATTCCTCAGCATGCTTGGCATCATTATTGGCGTGGCAGCTGTCATAGCCATGATGAGTATCGGACAAGGCTCGAAGGAGAGCATTCGCTCCGAACTTTCGCAGATGGGAACCAACATGCTCACCATTCGTCCAGGAGCAGACAACGGTCCAGGCGGCGTAAGGCAAGACCCTTCGGCAATGCAGACGCTCAAGGTGGCAGACTACGAGCGTATTGTCAGCGAGAAGAAACTCGTGCAGTATGTGTCGCCAGAAGTCTCTGCATCAGGTCAGGTTGTCTATGGCAACAACAACACAACCTCGACCGTCTATGGCGAAAGCCCCGAATACTTAGACATAAAGCAATGGACAGTAGAGCAAGGCACCTGTTTTACCGACGAAGACATTCGCAAGTCAGCGAAAGTATGTGTCGTGGGTAAGACCGTCGTCGATGAACTCTTTGGCGAAGGCAACGACCCCGTCGGTAAGACCATACGCTTCAAGTCGATACCAATGAGAATTGTCGGTGTGCTGAAGTCAAAGGGCTACAACAGCTGGGGCATGGACCAAGACAACGTAATCATCGCGCCATACACATGCGTAATGAAACGTATAGTCTCGCAGACATACTTCTCATCTATCATCTGTTCGGCATTGACAGAAGAACTGTCAGACGATGCAATCGAAGAACTCTCGCTCCTTTTGCGTGAGAACCATAAGATTAAGGATGCATCAGGCGAGTCTGACGACTTCACCATCCGTTCGCAGGCAGAAATGATGCAGACGATGTCGTCAACAATGGACACCGTGACCCTCATCCTCGGCATTGCCGCAGGCTTCTCGTTGCTCATAGCCGGTATAGGTATCATGAACATTATGCTCGTGTCTGTCACGGAGCGAACAAAGGAGATAGGCTTGCGTATGGCTGTCGGTGCTACGGGATTCGTGATAAGCATACAATTCCTTATCGAGTCAATCATCATTTCAGTTACCGGTGGTATCTTCGGGGTGTTGATGGGAATAGCGGCGTCGAAGACGATGCTACCTTTAATGGGTATGCCATCGTCTATCCCAACATGGTCTATAGTACTCTCGTTCGGTGTTTGCGTCATCATTGGTATCTTCTTCGGGTACATTCCAGCCCGCAAGGCGGCCAATATGGACCCTATCGAAGCCATAAGACACGAGTAGCTTATCACATACCGTCGGAGCACTCGTCATTAGTCATTACTTCACACGTCCGTTTAACTCGGGAAAAGTTTTGCAAAACTTCCGACAAAGTTTT
>JAUNQM010000032.1 GCA_030536165.1 Prevotellaceae bacterium
TTCTGCAATGATACACGGTGGTATCTTATTGTAATGAGGTTCTACCTTGAGATATCCGAACTTCATTTTCAAGACAGAGTTGAACTTCTTAACATGGAACTTTGTATCGATTTTCGACTTATCCTGGCAGATAAGAATGTCACCGCTACCATTGTTTGCCTTCATCACAAAACGCTCTGGTAGTTTTTCCCACTCAATATTATCGGCCTTGTCCCACTTGCCATATAGCTTTACGAGCATATCGCCAAAGCCCTGTTGGGCGACATATTCACGCACCTTGTACTTGTCGGCAAGCTCCGTCCATTTAGATGTATCTGAATATAGTTTCAGCCAATTTATCTTCTCATCAACATTTCGTGGATGCTTCCAATCAATTGATTTGTGAAAATATCTTTTATAGAGAACCTCTATATATAATTTAGGTGATGTTCTGCTTAAACATTGAAAGACGAAGTCACCTATGATACTCTTTATATTCACTATAGTATATTTATGAATTTACACGGTTACGATTTCAAAGTTTCCAATAATGCGCAGTATATTATTATCTGCTCAACTTCAATTTTGTCTTCGTATAGACTATTATCCGTTCCTTATCGTTTGCATCGAACACGCAGAACCATATTGCAATAGCCCCTATGATTGCACAGAGAGGTATCGTAACAAGGAAGCGGAACTGCATATCGACAAAACGGAGCATTACCCAGCCAACAACTGATATGCAAATGGTTGGAATAATGACTGGGATAAACACATTCTTTATATATTGCCACATGGAAAGTCCACACAGTTGCTTTGCAAAAGGCAGACGCATGAGAACACAAATAGCTTCAAAGATGACGTAGAGCCATAAAGTGGCATGGACATCAGCCCCAAGATAAAGGGCAAGGCACATGGCTGGGAGTGTCAAAACCTTTGTGGTGTATGTGACTAATGTATATACGCGTATCTTGCCTGTTGCTTGTATGGCAGTTCCAAGTCCTATTGTCAGCTGGTCACATATCGATGCCAACAATATGAAACGGCAGAAAGAAACCGCTGCATCGGGTATATCCTTCAACCAGAATTCAAGTACGGCATTCATCTCGAACATAAGCGGAATGCCTATCAACGATAAAATCAGGTAGGAATATTTGCTGAGGCACTCTGACAAGTGAAGCATCTTTTCCCTGTCTTTACTGCCTTCAGCCTTTATTATCTGTGGGCTTAAAGCATTGATAATGCTCAGAGAGAGGAATAGTATTGCACCTGTTACTTGCTGAGCTATTCCGTATGCCGCATTATATATGATGCCAAAGAATCTATTTAGCACAACAGCAAGTCCCTGTGTCCTTACTACAACACAGCCTGTGCCATAAATAGTCCATCCTGCAAATCCAAGCAACTGCTTCATGCATTGGCGTTCAAGGTCCTTAAAGTATATTGCCAACCGACATTCATCATACTTCCACTTTCCGTAAACAGCAAACGCCACAAAAGTGAATATCTGTATGCCCGCCATTATGATGGCATAGAGCATCAGCTTGTCAAGGTCGGCATGGAGCAGATAGATTGCAAGTGCGAACTTCAATATACCATCGCAGACCTCGATGATGGAGATATATACGATGTTCTCGCGGGATATAAAAACAGCCTTGAAAGGTGATGTCATCACAGTGAAGAACAACATCACAATAGCCATGACATACACAAACTCGGCCGCTTCGTGACGACCTGAGTCTATCACAAGCCATTGCGTAATCATTGGTTTTGTCAGCGCAAGCATTATGATGCATATCACACCGGCAAATACTACATGGATGAAAAGGCTGTTGGTAAAAACTTTCTTCAGATAATCAAAGTCGTTCTTACCGTTATAGTAAGATAGGTAACGTTGAGTTGTCGTTACCAGCGCATTGGTGATATAAGCCAGCATGAACACTACGCCTGCTATAAGGGAATATATTCCATAGTCATCCTGCCCCAATGCTTGGAGGATGAGCCTTGTGGAATAAAACGAGAGGGCGATGTTGATAATGGCTCTCGTATATTGTGCAAACGTATTTACTACTGCCCGCTTAGTAGAATCTACCATTAGTTGTTGGGTTGTTTAGTCGTATGGGGTGAATGATTTAACTCCACAACTCCTAAAATCTCAATTAGACTTGAACAGGATATCCTTTGATACCCATACAGCCGTGATGATGAATGCAAAAATCATCATACCAAGCACGAATATCATTCGTTTTGGTCCTGCTGGTTTTATTGGCACCGATGCTCCCTGAATAACAGTAAAGGCTGGAGTCTTTTCCTGTACCTTTGCCATTGCCATTTGAAGCTGAGTTGCCGTTGCATTATAGTTATTATACTTCAACTGCAATTCATTCTCCAATGACTCCATTTGTGACTTGTATGACTGAAGCACTACATCCATGTTTTCATCGCAATAAGTCGCATATACTCTTTGCGCCTTCATGTATTCCCTCTTTGCCTGTGCATTGAGTTTTTTAGCGTATTCAAGGTCGTTGCGAGCCTTCTGCGTACGATAATCCGTAATGAATGCCTGAAGTCTTGATGCAACAGAGTCAGCTATCGTTGAGCATATCAACGCATCCTGGTCTTCTACAAGAATGGAAATAACGTATGTCCTTTTGTCGATTGAGCATTTAATATTATTCCCTATCTTACCTGCAACTCCAAATTGCTTCTTGGTTAGGCGACGAGGATCCACATTTGCTGCACCTTTCTTGTTTCCAATGGTATCAACAGGTATGAACAACTTCGCTATTGCATAATACCATTTTTTCCAAAAGGCATTCTTTTGCATTTTTGCGAGGTATGTATAATAATCGGTATCGATAGTGCCATCCAACGACTTCACGTGTATTGGGAACATCTTGACTTGAAAATCTTTTGAATCAAGAATGTCAGGATAGAGGTCTGGTCCTATAGCATCTTCCGAGCCACCCATCATATCGTCAATATTAACGCCGAACTGACTTGCAAGCGACCCTAAGGCCCCACCCGAACTGGCAGTTGACTCTGGTGCAAGCTTTATCTCGCAGCGGTAATATCTCGGCACACACAATATAAGCGCCGCTGATACTACAAAGGTTATTGCAAGCACCTTTATAAACAACTTTTTCTTGCTGACTATCGCCTTGAATATTGCGCCAATATCAAGTATGTCGCTCTTTTTCGTCTCTTCCATATTATTCTATGTCTAAACCTCTCCTTAACTTATTGTGTGCGAAACCTAGTCGCCATATCAGGGAGAGGTTGGAGTTATCTTTATTTACTTAATCAAGTTAGCTATTGAAGCAATCATTGTTGCCAATGATGCTGATGAAGTTCCTATAGCAAGCATCTCGGCAGTTGTCATCTTATGTTTAGACTTAGCTGGCACAACAATCTCGCATCCTGGTGAAGGTTTCGTACTGCGTGTCACCTTCTCCACCGTGCCATTCATATTTATAATGTAAGTCTTGTTCTTTTTAGCTGTATTACTGTATCCGCCAGCCTGCTTTATATAATAAGAGACATCCTTACCCTTCTGGTATGCGATAGTATTAGGATACATCACATCACCCTGAATCCTGACTGTTCCTGTGTATTCAGGTATAATGATTCTGTCGCCTTCACGCAGAACGATATCGGCATCACCACCTGGCTCCTTGAGTGCCTTGTCAAGTTCGATACCTACATAATAAGTGTCGCCAATATCGAGTTTGCTTACATCAACTGAGTCTTTGCCACTCTGATGTTGAGCCATTTTCATTACGCTTTGCATTCTCATACGTTCTTCCGGCGTAATCTTGCGTTCGAGTCGTGCACCTTTTGCGTATGCTGTTGAAGTAAGTCCACCTGCCTTGTTTATGACTTCGCTAAGTCGTTCCATCTTATTTGATAATGTATAAGCACCTTCGAAAAGTATCTCACCCTCTACATTGACATTCTGTTGTTCTGTGAAGCCAGGGCTCTTTCTAACATAAACTTCATCAAACGGCTGAAGTTTGAATGACTCGTTTCCATCAACTACAAGTCCGTCTTTCAATGAGAAACTGAATGTCTC
Source organism: Prevotellaceae bacterium (assembly GCA_030536165.1). Taxonomy (GTDB): domain Bacteria; phylum Bacteroidota; class Bacteroidia; order Bacteroidales; family Bacteroidaceae; genus Prevotella. Next base: position 4,052 of record JAUNQM010000032.1, read on the forward strand.
GGCTGTAGTAAGTGAGCTTGTTGTTGCATATTTATTCTGTATGCGACGTGACACATCTATCTTAACTGTTGATGCCGATGCTTTTAGTCCGCCTGCCTGAAGGATGAAGTCTTCAAGAGTTGTGTTCTCTGCATACTCATATACACCAGGATAGAACACCTCTCCATGTATCGTCATTGTCTTTTCGCCAATATTCTCTTGTTTGCTACCAACAAAGAGCACATCCTCATTTTGCAATGGAACATCTGGCGAAGTGCCATCCATAATACCCTTTATGTCGATTGACATTGCCTCAAGCGACCTATCGGCTTTTCTTCTATGCAGGACTGCGCGTCCCGTGAAAGCTTCTTCCATACAACCGCCTGCACTTGTTATCAAGCTCTTTACGCTATTGATGCTGCCACCTACTTGATACTTGCCTGGGCGGAATACTGCACCTTTCACTTCAATCATATTGCTGTAACGCTGTATGATTGAATCTACATAAACAGAGTCCTCATCTTCAAGGTGGAATGACGACAGGTCGAACTCATTGACATCAAAGATAGAATAATGTCCCTCAGCCTTTCTCGTCACCTTTACTGCCTTCTTGTAGGCATCGCCTGTAAAGTTTCCTGCGTATTTGAGAAGGGTGCGAAGGCTCTCGCTCTTCTTCATTTCGTAGAACATTGGACGCTTTATCTTACCTGCGATATTTACCAACGCCTCGTATGTTCCAACGCTAATAACGTCGTTGTCCTGCAATTTTACGTCGCCCGTCAACTTGCCGTTGAGTATGTAGTCATACACATCGACTGCTGATACAAGGCGTCCACCTCTATAGACCTTGATATTTCTCAGCGTACCTATTTCGTTAGGACCGCCTGCCATATAGAGTGCATGGAACACAGATGCGAATGCTGAAAGTGTGTATGTTCCTGGCATATTTACTTCGCCCATCACATTGACTGTAATAGTCTTTGTCTGTCCTACGGTCATATTGATGCTACTGCTCTTATATCTCTGTCCGAGTGTTGATTTCAGTTTTGCCTTTGCCTGAGCAACTGTCAAGCCACTCAACCCAACAGGTCCGAAGCCTTCAATTGTCACAGTGCCATCAGGCGAGATAGTCTCTGTGATAGTATTCGAAGAAGCTCCCCAGATGTCGATATTTACTTCATCGCCAGGGCCAAGTCGGTAATTCTGCGGAGTTGCGATGTTCATGTTTGGCTCAAATGTAAGATTCTTCTTGTTAAAGATATCGCGGCCAAACACCTTTCTTCCTGGCATTTCTTCCTCCATTGGCTCGAATTCATACTTCAATGAATCTGGCATCATGAAGTCGATAGCTTTATCCATCTCGTTAATGTCTACGTTAGGATCAGTCTGCACTTTATTTTCTTTGATCAGACCTTTTGTCTTTGTGCCATCTTCCTTCGCATCACCATTAGCCTTGCGCAGACGGTCTTTCTTCGCAGCCTTGCCTGTTGTTATATCTACAGCATCAAGTGCACCGCCATTCTTTTCCTTCTGGTACTTGTTGTAGAGGGAACGAATGCGCTGTATGTCAACACCGTTCTGCATGAGTTTAGTCACAATCTGTGCTCTTGGCGTACCCATTTCCACTTGCTGCTGCACGAAACTGATTATTTGGTTATCAGTCATGTCAGCCAAAGCCATACTTGGCACGAGCATGAAAGCAACAAAAAGAATTATGTCCCTAAACAGTTTTTTCATATCTTCGTATTTTATGGTTTTCAGTTTTATGTTTGAGGCTGAATTGTAAATCTAAAAGTGTTTTCCGCTGACCATTGCAAGTAGCGTATTGAGCATTATCTGAATGTCGAGGTTCAACGTCCTGTTTCTCAGGTAATGGATATCCATCCTGAGGCGTTTGAGCATCTTATCCATCGTATCGGTATAACCATTATAGAGTGTTGCCTCCGAGGTCAGTCCTGGACGCATCTGGTAGATAAGCACGTAGTTTGTGTCTTCCTGCATAATCAAGTCTATGAAGTAGCGACGTTCAGGTCGCGGACCGACTATGCTCATATCGCCCTTGAGCACGTTCCATAACTGAGGAAGTTCGTCAAGGTGTGAATGGCGAAGAAATTTCATAAATGGAGTCTGGTTCACGCTATCTGAAGTCGGTACCAGCTGTGGTCCGTTCGATTCAGAATTTGGTTTGAGTGTGCGGAACTTATAGATAGTAAACGGCTTTCCCTTATATCCGATTCTTTCCTGTGAATAAATTACTGAGCCGTTTTTCTGCAGTTTCAAAATCACTGCAAAGATTAAGAATACTGGCGATAGTATCACCAATGCAACAAAAGAGCAAACGATGTCGAAGATTCTCTTCACGCACCGCTGGCATTTGTTCATGTTGTCGTTAGATATTGTAAGGCAGGTTTTATTTGTCATTTTTTGGCTTTGCAAATCCGTAATTATATATTATTAACTATATTTTATGCAATTTATTGCACAAACGGCTGCAAAGTTACCAAAAAAAATTCAAATCACGCCTTATCGGACTAATATTTTTTTGCCATTGGCGATATAGATGCCACTGTTTAGCGATGTGGGGATGTTGCTGTTGCCGATGAGTCTGCCACCGAGATCGAACACGTCTGTTGCGCCAGCACGACTTTCGTCTTCGCCTATCTCCTCCATTCCGCTTGCATCATAGAGCCCAAACTTTTCAAGATACTTCAACATATTTGCCGTTCGATTCGGGAAAAAGTTGTCTATCAAGTCTTGCTTTCGCGGCAGCCAATGGTCGTTGCGGGTATAGGTTTCTTCGCTCTCGCCCGTCGAGACTCTATAATCACCCCATCGCGCACTCTCGCAAATGATAGAAAGGTCGATTTCATCGGCAATTTTCTCATAAAGTGCAGTCGCCTTCGATGGTGTGAGAATGCCATCACCAGTAAGGTGTTTCTCGATTCTTTCCTGTGCAATTCTGCGGAAATCGGGATTCTTTATCAAGGCGTCCATCATCACTGTCGGATTGCCGTTTTTCTTCTCTACTTTGTTGTAGTTTACGTCGGTGAATGCTGTCTCGGCATCCCAGACAAAATACTTGAAACCTTTGTCTGGCTCTACCCTACTCCTAATGCAGCGCCAGTTGTTGTTATCCCAGTCGTCATTGCCTATGTACCAATTGACAAGCATATAGTCAATGTAGTTCTCAATGTCGAGTAATTTATTGTCCGTGAGCTGCTTGAAGTACTTATCGTTTTCGCCCGAGCCGACTTTCGTTGCGGTATTATACATCGTGGTGTAGGCATCTCTGTTACCGTCGATAAGGTCTGCCACGTCGATTACGTCATAGTCCTCATCCTCGCCTCCGAGGTAATCGGCTGCAAAATTGTCGTTTATCTTCTCGCAAATCTCATACAATCCCCAGTAGAGGTTATTGAGATAGAGGTGGCAGAAGCGGCGGTGCGTAATCAGATGTCCCATTGCCCGATGCGCTTCTTTTGCCCACGAATCGTAGATATACTGCGCATTGGTGCGCTGAATTATGTTCTGCGGATAGAGACTTTTGCTGCCATTCTTGAGCCACGTGTAGTTATATCCTGCTCGCAGCACGAGGTGGTCGAAGCGTTCCACTGCGTCATCGTCGTCGAAGAGCTTGAATTTCAGTTTGCCAGCCCCGTATTCTTTGCGGAATGATACGCGGAACGAATGCTTAGGCGTGTTCTGCGGATTACGACTGTTTCCGCCGTGTAAGAGCAGTCCGCAGTTGAGTTGGAAGCGGCTGTTGTCCTTTGGGTTGAAGTATTCTATCGATGCTGCACGCTCCCACCCGTCGCCTAACTTCGATGCGTCCTTGCCTGTGTGGACATAGATTCCGCCCTTATCAGGGTCGTCGGATGCAGAAAACAGGTTGTCGATGTCGGTCGTGATGCACACCGTTGGTATCGAAAGCATGGCGCTGTCCATCAATGCCTTGTAGTCGTCGCTTTCGGTCACATTCGTGTCCATGCCGTAATCGGCAGGCCAGTAGTTCTTTGCATCCTTGCGACTCCAGTTCATCGTGTAGCCCGCAGGCTTCGCAGGCTGATGATAGACGTCGGCGAGGAAGATGTACGTCCTCGTGCATATTGCATACTCGTTGCCCGCATTATCGACGCAGATAGCGCTCACAGGCGTGGTCGTGGTGATTGACAGCGGCTCGGTGTAAAGTTTTGAATTTGACTTCGTAGGGCGTGTACCATCAGTTGTATATCTCACTTGGCATGCCGAGCTCGACGGTTTCAGTTCGAGCATGAAGGCGTCTGCGTGGTACATTTCGTCGCTACTAAACTTCACCGTCTGCGCAACAATGCACATCGGCGCTAATATTAATAAGGTAAGGAGTGATGAAAAGCGTCTCATTTTGTTTTTAGTTTTTGGCATGCAAATGTAATACTTTTTCCTCATTCGTGCAAATGTTTCAGGGCATTTGTTCGATTGCTCTTTTCGACTCAACGCTAATACTCGGGAAAAAGTTGATACAACTTTCGTGCAAAAGTTGACACAACTTTCGGGTGAAAGTAGATACAACTTTTTTCTGAGTATAACGGACAACATTCCTGATTAGTGGCATAAAGTGGCGTCAAAGCAGTTGTCAAACAAGGAAAAGATACATTATTATATAATGATAGTAAAAAACTTCCAATTTTGTTTGGTTAGGTAGAATTTATTTCGTACCTTTACACTCGGATAACTTAAACTTATTAAACTATGACAATATTTTGTAGTGTTGCACGAAGCAAGAACATGAGAGACAAAAACGGAGAGAATTACGTTTATTTGCGTGCGCAGACGCAACGAACAGTAGAGTTGGATGAGCTGACAAAGTATGCAGCAGAGCATTATGCAGGGCGACTGAGCAACTTTGAAATCATGCAGGCAATCGATGCTGTGCAGGCATCGATACTGGATTACATCAAGGGTGGAAACCAAGTGTCGCTCGGCGAACTCGGCACGTTCTACCCTCACATCACGAGCAACTGCATCCCTGAAAGCGAATTCCAGAAGACTGGATTAAAGCCGGCGCGCGACATCAAGAACGTCTGCGTGAAGTGGAAAGCGAAAGGCTTATTCAAAAACCTTTTGGCGCACGATAAGATTGATTTCAAGATTCGCTCCCATGTAGAGACCAGAAAAGCCATGTTGAAACAAGGTCCAACAATGCCTGAAGAATGACAAGATGCCTCAATGGTTCCTGGAAAGCTATAGGAACTATTGAGACTATAGGTACTATCGAAACACAAATAAAACACACTTTATGAAAGAACAAATAATCAATGCCAAGAAACTAAAAGATACGCTAAACGTAGTCACAGGACGTAAGCAGTACGACAAAGTGTTTGTGATAACCGACACAAACACCGCCCGACTATGCCTCCCGCTGCTCTCCGACTTCGAAGCCACAAACATCACAATAGGCACGACAGATGCCAACAAGAGCATCGAGTCGCTGACGTATGTGCTGCAACAACTCGTTGAGCACCATGCATCGCGCCACTCACTACTGCTCAACCTCGGAGGCGGAGTAGTCACCGACCTCGGAGGATTTGCAGCAGCGACCTTCAAGCGAGGTATCGACTACGCCAACATTCCTACCACTCTACTCGCTATGGTCGATGCAGCCGTGGGCGGAAAGACGAGCATCAACTTCGGCGGACTCAAAAACGAAGTCGGCGTGTTTAAGGCACCTGTGAGCGTGCTTATCAATACTGTCTTCCTCAAGACACTCGACAATTCCGAACTCTATTCGGGCTTCGCAGAAGTGCTGAAGCATGCCCTGCTCAACGACAAAGCGATGTGGTCCAAAGTGATGAACACCGAAATAGCCGACGGAAAACTCAACATAAACGACTGGCAGCAGTTGGTCTATGAAAACGTAAAGGTGAAAAGTCGCTACGTTGAGGAAGACCCGCTCGAACAAGGCATAAGAAAAGCACTGAACTTCGGGCACACATTCGGGCACGCATTCGAGAGTTTCTCGTTCACGCAAGAGCCTTCGCAGGCACTTAAACATGGTTACGCCGTGGCACATGGTATGATATGCGAGCTTTACCTCAGCGTTGTGAAACTCGGTTTTCCGCAAGACATAATGCGACAGACGGTCACTTATATAAAGGAGAACTACAGTCGCCTCACACTTGAATGCAAAGACTACGACTCGCTGATAGAGTTGATGTACCACGACAAAAAGAATAGCAACGGCAAGATTCGCCCTGTGCTCCTGCGCAACATAGGCGTGCCTGAAATCGACATCACCATCACCGAAGGCGAGGTAAAAGAAGCCTTCGACTTCTATCGCGAAGCTTAAAGTCCCGAAAAATCGAAATATCGAGTTATCGAAGCATCGAGACATCGCCCTTCCCCTCTGGGTTAAAGAACGTAAATAATATCATAAAAAAAACTAAAAAGGTATCGGATTTCAATATTTCTTTTTACTTTTGCCGTCGATTAACGTCAAAGGTGTAAAGTGTTTTACTAAAACAAGAAAGAAAAATGAAAAAGATTATTTTAGCAACATTAGCCGGAGCAATGATTATCGGGATGACATCATGCTCAAGTAACAAGAAGTTGTTGGAGTGCCAGGAAGAATACAAGACTTTGCAGGGCAACTTCCAAGTTTCAAAGGAAGACTTGGCTGCTGCTAATGCACGCATTGCAGGACTTGAAGGACAACTCAAGGTTCAGCAGAAAGCTAACGAGGACCTCCAGCGCTCACTCGAACAAAGTCTCTCTACGGGTTCACAGTCGAACGTAAATATTGCGAAGTTGGTTGACCAAATCAACGAATCAAACCAGTATATCCGTCATCTGACTGAACTCAAGAGCAAGTCTGACTCACTGAACCTCATACTCACAAACAACCTCACTCGCTCACTGAGCCGTGAAGAACTGAAGGACATCGATGTTCAGGTACTCAAAGGTGTAGTTTATATCTCGCTTTCCGACAACATGCTCTTCAAGACTGGTAGCTATGAAATCAGCAACCGTGCACAGGAAACTCTTGGCAAGATTGCAAAGATTATCACTGACTACAAGGACTACGACGTGCTCGTTGAAGGTAACACTGACACTGTTCCTATCAAGAAGGAGAACATTCGCAACAACTGGGACCTCTCTTGTCTTCGCGCATCAAGCGTTGTGCAGTATCTGCAAAACAACTTCGGTGTTGACCCTAAGCGTCTGACAGCAGGTGGACGTGGCGAGTACAACCCAATCGCCGACAACGACAGCGACCTCGGTCGTCAGCGCAACCGCCGCACGCAGATTATCATCACTCCAAAGCTTGATGAATTCATGGAACTCATTGGTCAGACACCAGAGAACTAAACATCAACGGCATATTACAGCAAAGCAGCCTTCACCGAAACGTGGAGGCTGCGTTTGTTTTTTATCTCGAACCAGTATTTACATCTATTTATATTATTGTCCGCTAAAAGTCGGGCTGAAAGTACGACAATCCCATAGCCCAGGGCAGAGCGCAGCGACGCCCTGGGAAACAAGTAACATCCAAAACGCCCTGTCAGGGCAAAAGCCTTACTAGAATAGGTTGTAGTGCTTTTGCACTTGCAGCGCGTAGTTACAATGCACAATAATACCCAAGGCGACGCTACGCTTGCCTTGGGCTATGAGATTTAAGCCTTACAGGCTATTCCTATCCAAGCCCCTTTTCTCTTTGTTTCTTGATTTTGACTGGTAATTAATGGGCTGTAGTTGGTGCTACTTTTTTTAGCGGACAACAATAGTCTTATATAGTGCATTGATATGCCAAGCGTTCATCGCCATTCCAACAATGTATGATGCCGCAATAGACAAAGCCTTCATTGCCGAGGATGTGCTGCATGACTTTGTTGTCGCGGTGCGTGTCGATGCGGATTGTGGAATATAACTGCGTGGCATATTCCATCGCGGCACGGAAGATGCCTCGCACCTCACCACTACTTGCTATGCGATGAATCGTTGCGTATGGATTATCGTCCAGCCACGCACCTTCATATATAATATTATATGTAGGGTCGATGCCGCCACGCAGCACGAACGTGCCATCTATCTTTCCTCCAGATAGGCAGACATAACTGTCCCCGCTTTCAATATCGTTGCGCAATTGCACTTCGCTTGGATAATCGTCCGCCCACTGATTCGGGTTGCCTGTTGCTCGCATAAAAGATCGTGCCGCAGCAAATATCTGTTGCAGACGTGGAATATCATCGAAAGTAGTCTTGCGGATTAACATTGCCCCTACCCTACTTTCTGTTGCGCAATTCATTTTTATCGATGACGACATAAACGGTATCAACCACGTGCCCCGCTGCCGTGCCGTTGAAGCGCTTTGCCACGTTTGCAAATTCCTTGTCAATCACGGTCACGTCATCGACAAAGTAATCTGTCTCGCCACGATTTATAAACACATTCTTCATGCCCCACACCTCGTGGTATTTTATTTTCACCTTCCATCCCTCGGCTTGTGCTTGGTAAAGCAGGTTCACGAGTTCCTGCTGGTCGTCGCGGTCATTGTCGAATGAAAACGAAAATGGTTCGCCGCTTGTGTTCATACCTGTCTGGGTAAGGTTGAGACGCCCTTCCCACGAGTCCCAAATTACACCTTTCTTTGTAAACTCGATAAGGTTGCCCACCTTCTCACCTTCGGAATATCTCTCCTTGCAACTTGAAAGGAGGCAGGCTGCAACGATAGAAAGAAACAACAAATGCTTCATAGTTATTGTATTTTTATCAGTTGAATTTCAAAGATTAATGTTGAGTTGCCAGGTATATTGCTCCCAGCACCGCGTTCACCGTATCCCATATTGCTCGGTATGTAAACTTCCCAATGGTCGCCTTCGTGCATATTGACGAGTGCAATCTGGAAACCGTTGATAAGTTGATTTACACGGAAAGCCTCCGGACAACTTCTACCAAACGAATTGTCGAATACCTTTCCATTGATGAGTGAGCCTTTATAATGGCATGTCACAATACTTCTTGGCGAAGCGGTCACATTGCCTTCGCCCGACGCAATGACCTTGTACAGCACTCCGCCACGCAGACTTTTCACTCCGTCTTCCTTTGCCTTATCTGCAAGGAAAGCCTCATTCTTCAGTTTGTAATCTTCTTTCTTTGACATAATATATTTATTCAAGTTTCGCATCCACCTCGTCATTCCGTGCTTGACTTCGTCTTACCTCGGCTGCACTCGGGATAGCAATCAAACAAGTTTGTTGCTCTCCTCTCGTTAGCACGAGCCTTGACACGGAATCTCATAGTAGTATAAAAAAGTGCCGTAGGCACGAAATGCCATAGCCGAGGGCGCGAGCCCTCGTGTTAACGCATCCCCCCATCAATAAAGCCCAGTATGGGCGGCAGAAATGGTTGTCGTTGAGCCCTGCCGTGCCTACGGCACTTTAGGTTGGTGTGCTTCGATGAGATAGGGCTGCCGC
>JAUNQM010000272.1 GCA_030536165.1 Prevotellaceae bacterium
CATTGTCAAAAGTCATTGTCATTGTCAAGTGCGTGTTGTGGCTTGTGGACATTTGTGGCTTTGTGGCTTGAACCTTTAACCTTAAATCTTGAATCTGAAACCTTTAAATTGTAAATGGGACTCCGAGCTATGCTCGCCTGAGTACCTACGGAGCGCAAGAAATGGTAAATGTTTTGGCTATTTCTTTATCACGGCAACGTATATGAGCAGGACGACATTCATCATCAGCGCATAAATGATGGCTGGGATGGCTATGGTGTCGTTGTTGAAGACAAACGGTGATGTTGCCACTGCGATAGCCTGGGCTGCATTCTGCATACCAATCTCGATGATGATGGTGCGGCGCTCTTTTCCCGTGAGACGAAGGCAGCGTGAGAGTCCTCCACCGGCTGCAAGAGCCAGCACGAGCAGCAAGGTTGCGGCTACTCCGAGCTGAAGGAAATTGTCGATGATGGCTTGCTTATTCTGTATAAAAAAGACTGTTGCCAGCAGAATGAGGGCAGGAAAGGCTATCTTTGAAAGCACTTTGTGAATCTTATTCGCTGCGTTTGGACATGATTTCCTCACAAAGATACCGATGATGATAGGAATAAACATAAGCACGATGTTCTGCATGAGAAGTTTTCCCACAGGCAAGTGGAAGGTTTCGGTGGCTCCAATGGTTTCGGTAGTGCCTTCGATTCCTGAACATACAAGGCTCATGATGAGCGGGATGGTGAACATGGTGATGATGCTGCTACATGCGGTCATTGACACCGATAATGCCACATCGCCCTTTGCGAGCATAGAGAATACGTTGGATGAACTTCCGCCTGGCGAGCATGCTATAAGCACGAAACCTATCATGAACAGCGGTGGCAGGTGCATAGCCCAGCACAGAAGATAGGCAATGACGGGGAGGATAACTAACTGCCCGAACAGTCCTGCCAACAAAGGTTTCGGGCGTGATGCAATCATAGTGAAGTCCCTCCACTTGAGGTTAAGCCCTAACTCAAACATGAGTATGGTTAGGATAGGTAATACAATCCAGATAGTGTTCATTTGTTATTCCTGATTTTGCTTGATTTTGATAATTGATTCTGTAACTTTAGAAAATATTAAAGTTGTAGGCTAAGGCAACATTGACTTCGTTTGCAGGGTTCATGCCGCCATTGCCTGTCTTGCGTGTGGTGTAGTTGCACTTGACAGCCACTTCCTTGATAGGTTTCCAGTTCAAGCCGAAGCTCCACATGTTGACTTTACCGCGTGGGTCGCGTTCTATGCCTGCAACGTCGTCGGCTTTATGCTGCGAGTCGTAGTACTCATAGTGCACGAAAGGATAGAGTTCTGGGCCTTTGCTTTCTGCATAGAAGCAGTTCTTCAGGTTGAGACCAATCTCGCCCATGACAGCAATGGCGCCCTTGCCGATAGTTCCAAACTTATAATCGATGTCTTTATCATCACCAGAGTTGATAAGGTGGTTGTAATAATCCGTCAGATATGCAGGGTTGCCGAGGTCGCCTTGCATGTAGCTTCCACGAATGGTGACAAAGTCGTTGGCATACTCTGCATCGGCATACCAGATGGTCACTGGAGTCTTTTTGAGTGAGCCGAATTTGTTTTTGCAATATTCTTTATAGGCAGAATAGAACGAAGAATTGTGGACTGTATTCGATGAGTAGTAGAAGCCTGCACCCATCTGGAAGTGCTTTATCCCGTTATATCCGAGTCGGATGGCGTAGGCTGGTGATGAGAAATTGCTTTCATCGTAGTTGAACGCCTGTGACGAACTGCCCACCCAATACGGTGCTGTAAACTTAGCTGCATTGAGTCCGGTGGTAATGCTTGCGTGGTATGAAAGTCCACATTCGAGTGTTCCATTAAGCGAGACCCCCATCTCGGTCATAGGGCATGCACTAAGAGCATACTCTCCTTCAGGGTCGCCAGTATGGAAGTAGTCAATGTATGCATAGTTGGTATTGCAATGACCTATAGGCAGTTCAAACATACCTGCCGTCACGTTTAATGCGGGATTGAAAGAATGGGTGATTGAGAAGTTGTCGAGTTTAATACCAGAACCACTGATATATTCCACGTTGCAATTGGCCTTCCATTTCGGTGCAATCTTGTATTCAGCGCAGAAACCGATGCCAGGCACGCTACCTGCAACAGAGTTTTCGTCATCTACGCCCTTGTCTGTGGCGAATCGGTTGCCGGTGTAATTACGAACAGACGCACCGACTTCTCCTTTTGCAATCAGAGTAAATTTATTTCCATTCTCTTCGTTGCCAGCTTCTGCATTCTGAGCATAGAGATCTATACTCGCAAATACAATTCCCAGCACTATTAAATACTTTCTCATTATCGTTTTTGTTTAATATTATGAACTCACATGTGCCCGTGGGCTTTCGTGGTGCAAAGGTATGAAAAAGTTGAGAATTACATAAACATATTTTCATGTTTTTCTCCTCCCCACACGATTAAATATTAAAAACCTCCTGATTTAACTTTTAACTTATTCATTACTGCTGAAGCGATAATAGTTGGTTGACCCCGAATGGGGTCGTACTTTTGTTAACCGTAGGTCGCAGACCTGCGGACAGACATCTTCCCCCCAACATCGACCCTGAATGGGTCGCACTTTCAATAATGGGCGAATATAGTACGACCCCGTTAGGGGCGAAGGCTGATTTAGGCTTTGCTATCTGCAGGTCTTTCGGAAAAACTAAAATATATTTTGTTTTTCGCTCACTTATTCGTACCTTTGCAGAAAATTTCAGATATCATGACAAAAAAACTATTCATTATTATAATATGTATGCTCTTTTCGGCATACGCAGTGCCACTCCACGCAGTGTTGAAGGAAGCTAATCTCGACCAGACTCTCAAGGTCTTGCGAACGGAGCTTACGCAGAACTATTTCGAGCAGCAGCGACGTTCCAACATGTCGAAGATGCGCAGCGATCAGGCAAAGGAGCAGTTGCTCGCCACGATGAAAAAGAGCAACCAAAACGCCTTGATGCTCTATTCGCAGCAATACGACTACGTGTTCGACCTCACCTATGCGTGCAATCAAGCAACAAGTCTGTGGCAGGATTTCCAGAAGAATAGCATGCCTTTTGACAAGATTATCACGATGCACGAGACTGAGATAGAGCGGTACGATGGCCTTATCAACAGTTTGCAGAATATGCCGTTACTGCTTTTGTCAGGTGAAAGCCGAATGAACCGCAACGTGTGCCTCACGCTTGCTACGGCAATAAAACGCAAACTCGAAAACAGTCTGGTGGGCTACAAGGACGATATTGAAAGCAATAATGCTGTGAAGGAGCGACTAAAGACTCAGCATGAATATGCCCGCAAGAGGTATGACGCCTTGCAGAAAAACATCTTTATCAATGGCGACAACAACTACAT
>JAUNQM010000273.1 GCA_030536165.1 Prevotellaceae bacterium
AAAATTAGTAAAAAATTAAAGAAAATACACATTATTATAAAAAAAACTCGTAAAATGCAGGAATATTATTAAATTTGTGCTCATATTTGCATCGGAAACGAAAAGGCCATTGCTAAAGCCTACCCCTAACCCCTCCCCGTAGGAGGGGAATTAGGCACAGGGTAAAACAGAGTCATCCTTTCCGTCACCAACGTCATCCTGTAATCGGCTCTGCCGCTTTCACAAAGCGCATAGCGCGACTGAAAGAACTTGATTCTTCACTCATTAATTGTTTTTTAGAGGTGTTCAGGCGAGCAAAGCTCGGAACAGGATCTCCATCGTTGCGCACAGTCCACTTCGTGTCGAAGGAGATTGACTATTGTCTTCTGCTGTCGCGACTCGGCATAGTGCAAATGTGTTTGCCATCTGCTCTCGCTGCTCCAACAGCTTCGTGTCAAGCGCGGAATGAGGAGGTGGAAAGATAAAAGTACAATATGCAATACGAAAGTTGAATAAATAACCTTAAAAAACAAATAAAGCTATGAAAAGAATTCCTATTATTTTATATGTGTTAGCCATAGTGCTGGCGACACATGCACAAAAGAGAGACAAGTATGAGTTTAACCGCAACTTACCAGTCTATGCCGACCAACTAATTGCTGACCTGAAATATCCGCTGGCTTGGGAGAACAGTGGCGTAAAGAAGTTCAGCAAATGGAAGAAGGTGGCACGGCAGAAGGTGTTTGACTGCATGCTCACACCTCCACCGAAGGCTGACGATGTGAGCGTAAGAGTCGTTGCAGAGGAGCAACGCGATGGCTATCGTGCGAGGAAGATTGAAATCTCGCTCACGAAGTATTACACCGTCCCTGCCCTCGTGCTTATACCAGATGGCAAAGGACCTTTCCCTGCTGTCAATGCATTGCACGACCACGGAGCACACCTATTTATAGGTAAGGAGAAGATGATTCGTCCGTTTGCTGAAGATTCAACAGTGATAAAGGATGCAGATGCGTGGGCTGCAAACCTTTATGAAGGGCAATATCTCGGTGACTATCTTGCGCGTAATGGATATGTTGTGTTCTCATCTGATGCACCGATGTGGGGTGAGCGCGGGCAGAAAGAGGGAGCAAACCGTGACAGATACGACATGATAGCCGGCAACATGATGATGTACGGTATCGACCTCAGCGCCTACATGACATACGACGACATTTACTGCACAGATTTCCTTGCGATGATGCCGGAAGTAGATGCGAGTCGAATAGGTTGCGTCGGATGTTCGATGGGGGCTTATCGTGCATGGATGCTATCGGCGCTAAGCGACAGGATAAAAGTTGGAGCATCTGTTTGCTGGATGGTGACTACAGACGAACAGATGTCGTTCAAGTATAAACGCACCGAGAATGGTGGCTTCGCTAACTGCTTCCCAGGACTTCGCCGATGGATGGACTACCCTCATGTGGCAAGTCTCGCATGCCCAAAGCCGATGCTGTTTATCAACGGTTCGCAGGACAAACTATTCCCAGTGGCAGGAGTTGAAAAGGCGTTCAACATAATGCATGACACTTGGAAAAGCCAGAAAGCAGACGACAAACTTGACACAGAGATATGGGACATTCCGCACAGTTGCGGACTGAAGGCTCAGGAGAAAGTGCTTGACTTTTTCAACAAACATCTCTGAAGTTGGGCTGCATATCAACAATAATCATAAAAACTTCGATTTTTATTTTGTATTGTCTTCGATTTGCAGTAACTTTGCACAAAATTAAACTAAAACACTAACTAAAGAATGAAAAAGCTGAAGAAGTACAATGGTGTGGTCGTGCCATTGGTATCACCCGTAACAAAAGACGGGAAGGCTGACGTATGCGCAGTCGAGAAATTAGTAAACAACATTGCAAAGTATGGCGTATCACCATTGTTGCTTGGCACTACAGGAGAAGGGAACTCTGTTCCAGTGGCTGAAGCTGCGAAGATGGTTGCCGCTGCAAAAAAGGCTGCCGCAGGTCGCGTGACAGTCTATGTCGGACTTGGCGGAACATGCATCAGCGAGCAGTTTGAGGCAGCAAAGCTCTACATAGAAGCTGGTGCTGACGTGATTGCAGCAACTCTGCCAAGCTACTATGCTTTGACCCCAGAGCAGATGTATGAGTATTACAAGAATCTTGCTGATTTTCTTACCATACCTTTGATGCTCTATAATATCACTATCACGACACATATGAGCATACCTCTCGACGTGGTTGAACGTCTTAGCCATCATCCAAACATTGTTGGTATGAAGGACTCTGAAAACAATGTTCCACGACTTGAAGAATGTCTGAAGATGTTTGCTGACCGTGAGGACTTCTGCTACTTCTGTGGCTGTGCTGCAAACTCTGCTGTTGCATTGAAGAATGGTGCCGACGGCATCGTGCCATCAGTAGGAAACTTCGTGCCAAAGATGTACCAAGACTTGTACGAGGCAGGTATCCGTGGCGACGAAGCAGAAGCAGAGCGTCTGCAACAGGAGACAATAGAAATAGGAAAGATAAACACAGTAGGACTGACATTGGGCGAGAGCCTTGCCGGACTTAAAGTTATCTGCAAGGAAGCAGGACTATGCGACACATATATGTGGCCTCCATTGACGGAACTTGCACCAGAGGTTGCAGAACGCATTCGCAAAGACTATCTAGCATTAGGCATTTAATAAACCATATAACCGCATAACCGTAAAACCACACTTATAAAATGGAAACTCACTTACATTGGATAGACATGGCGATAGTTGTAATTTCTGTTATTGCAGCTATTGTCGTCGGCGTGTATTTTGCAAATCGCCAGAAATCAACAAGCGACTACTACAAGGCAGGTGGTCACATCCCTGCATGGGCAGTAGGTATGTCAATGTTTGCTACAATTATCAGTAGCGTCACCTTCCTTGCTTACCCTGGTAATGCCTTTAAGGGCAACTGGATAAACCTCGTACAAGGACTGATGGTGCCAATAGTGCTTGTCGGTATGGTTTGGTTTATTGTACCTTTGTTCCGAAGGGTAATTAAACTGAGCACATACGAATATTTTGAACATCGTTTCGGCACTATAGCACGCTACTGGAGTTCTATTGCCTTCCTGCTTGAACATTTCACAAAGATGGGAGCAGTACTTTACCTTATGGGATTGGCAGCAACGACATTCCTCGGCATCGATATTCAAGTCATCATCGTTGTGATAGGTATCGTAGTAATATTGCTTACATTCCTCGGCGGTATGGAGGCTATTGTGTGGATGGATGTTGTTCAGGGCTTCTTGCTTATACTTGGCGGAGTACTTGCCGTAGGTATTTTGTTCTATCTGACAGATGGTGGCGTGGCTACTATATTCAGGGTGGCAAGCGAATAC
>JAUNQM010000274.1 GCA_030536165.1 Prevotellaceae bacterium
TTCGAGTAGTAGTGACGTCTATAGAAAGCATATACAATGAGTCACCTTTGGGTATGTGTTATGTGTGGTCTAGGTTAGTGATTCGTGGGCACTCGACACCAAATTTCAAAGGCGTGGGTGTGCATCAGGTAGGGATAGAGTGTTTTTTCCTGTGATATCTACTACATACGACAAAAATTTTCGAGAAAATGTAGGACTTTTTTCTCGAAAATGCTCATAACGCGTGTGCGTGTGCGCGCGCGTTATATAATAAGGTGTAAACGTGGCGCTATTTGCTGTTGAGATAGTGGCCTGGGATTATCATCATGATGATGTAAGCGATGGCATACGCAAGGTGCCAGAACACGTTCTGCTCAGGGAATACTATCTGAGAGAACAGCGCCGCAATGCCTGTGAACAGTCCGATGTATCCCCCCAAGAGGGTTATTGTTTCATGAGTTGCATAGCCCGTGATGACGCAGCCGACTGCTGGGATTATGAGCCCGACGATGAAGAATGTCGGTAATGCAACGGCATGATATGCAACGAAAAGCACTCCGCACACGATGAATGAGCACACGAAAGTGAGCACAACCATCTTCCACACTTTGCCAAGAATGTAGTCGATAATGTCGGCTGAAGGCTCTTCCTTGCTGCGCGAAAGTCCACTTCTAATGAACTGAAGGCTCAGCCCTAATGCTGGAATCAACAGATACCACTGTGCGAATCGAGGGTTGCCAGTGCGAAGTATCATGATAAAAATAGCAAGTGAAACAAATAGGTTGACGTATCCCCAGATGAGGAATGTGGTTCCTTTGCCTTTCTTGTTTGCCTGAATCGGTGCGTCGCTGATTGGTGCTGAAGTCTTATTTTCCATATTTTCACTCGTTGTTATTTAGTTAATTGCATGAGCCAATGACGGCTTCTGAATGCAAAAGTACTATAAATTTTCTATAATGACGTGCTTTTTTTGAAAAAATTATCGTATATTTGCAACGCGAAAATTAAATACATATACAAAATTCGTATGTATGATTTCACGCAGAGTGCAACTTGAAAGGCTCACGCCTTGATATCGTTTTTGTAAACTTCTGCCGTATGCAAGCATTCGTCAGAACTCTACAAACCCGATATAAGTTCTTAATAGAACTTTTCAAGTTGCATCGCAGAGAAATAGAGAACGCAAAGAGTCGTCTAATTGAAAAACTCTGCGTGAGATAAAGTAAACGATATGCAAACTTGCAATAGTTGAAATAAACCAATATAGAAAACATTATGGCTGAGGTAAAAGAAGTAATGAACTCCTGCGAGGAGAAGATGGAGATGGCAGCAATGTATCTCGAAGAAACTCTGTCACGTATTCGTGCAGGTCGTGCTAATGCTCACATCCTTGACGGTGTGAAAGTGGAATCTTACGGTTCGCTCGTTCCGCTGAATCAGGTGGCTACGGTTATGGTGCCTGACGCACGTACTATCACTATCAAGCCTTGGGACAAGAACGCTATCCGCGGCATTGAGAAGGCTATCATGGACTCTAACGTGGGCATCACACCTGAAAACAACGGTGAACTCATCCGTCTGGGCATTCCACAGCCTACAGAGGAACGCCGTAAGGAACTCACAAAGCAGTGCAACAGCGAAGGCGAGAAGATTAAGGTTCAGGTGAGAAACATACGTCGTGAGGGAATCGACAAGCTCAAGAAGATGGTCAAGGAAGGACTTTCGGAAGACTTGGAAAAGGACGCTGAAGGCGATCTGCAGAAGGTTCACGACAAATACATGAAGAAGATAGACGAAATCCTTGCCGCAAAGAACAAGGAAATCATGACGGTATAGAGTTGCGCGGTTGTACGGTTATACGGTATATCCGTTAAACCTTAAAACCGCATTACCGAAAACCAAATTGGTGATGGGTTGTGGGCTTGCAGTCTTATCAAGACTGAAGCCGATGACCTAAAACCGTTTTTAGACATGCCCAAACGGCAAAAAGGAATTGTACATTGTACATGGTAAATTGTAAATGAAAAGATGTCTTGCATTTTACATATTGAAACAAGCACAAACGTATGCAGCGTGGCAGTGAGCCACGACGGCGAATGCATCTACCACAAAGAAGATTTCAGCGGACCAAACCACGCATCGACACTCGGAGGATACGTTGACGAAGCCATATCTTTTACCGACAGCCACGCAATACCCTTCGATGCAGTAGCCGTAAGCTGCGGTCCTGGCTCATATACAGGATTGCGCATCGGTGTGTCGCTTGCAAAGGGAGTATGCTACGGCCGACAACTGAAACTCATATCCGTGCCTACGCTCGACCTCATGTGTGTGCCACTGCTATTAGGCGAGAAAGTGCCTGAAGACGCTCTGCTCTGCCCGATGCTCGACGCACGACGCATGGAAGTCTATGCAGAAATAGTGGATAGAGGACTGAGAAAAGTGCGCGGCATAGAAGCAGAAGTCATCAATGAGGATTCATACAAAGAGTATCTTGAAAAGGGAAAAGTATGCTTCTTCGGCAATGGTAGCGACAAATGCAAGGAAGTAATCAAGCATGAGAATGCAATATTCCTGCCCGATGTATATCCTCTGGCAAAGTATATGATGCCGTTAGCTGAACGCAAATACTTCAACGAGGAGTTTGAGGACGTGGCTTACTTCGAACCTTTCTATCTGAAAGACTTCGTTGCCCTCAAGCCAAAGAATCAACTGAAGAAGGATTAAATAATAAAACAACACATTATATAATGAATATCGAAGGCTTAGACTACAACACCGACCGCAAGAAGATGGCAATGCCCGAATACGGACGTGCTATCATGCAGATGGTGGAATATTGCAAGTCGATTGAAGACAAGAAAGAACGTCAATGCTGCGCTGAGACTATCGTCAAGACCATGATGATTATGTTTCCACAGCAGGCAAATACTGCAAACTTCGAAGAGAAGATATGGAACCATCTTGCCATAATAAGCAATTTCGAACTCGATATTGACTATCCGTTCGAGATTACAAAGAAAGAAGACTTGGCAAAGCGCCCTGACCCGCTTCCGTATCCAATGCAGAACATAAACAAGAGGCATTATGGTCATATTCTCGAATCATTCTTTGAGAAACTTAAAGGTATGCCTGAAGGACCTGAACGCGACGAACTCATTCGTCTCACTGCAAACCAGATGAAACGCTCACTGTTTGTGTGGAACAGAGGTACGGCTGACAATGAAAAGATTGCCTCCGACCTTGCAGAGTTTACTGACGGCAAGGTGCAGATTGATCTCAACGACTTCCAGTTTGCAAGAATCGACGACAGAACCCTCGGAATACAAAACAAGAAGAAAAAGAAATAACAATGGTTTTAGGTTTTTGGTTTTTG
>JAUNQM010000275.1 GCA_030536165.1 Prevotellaceae bacterium
AGCATTGATGTTGCCATCGTTATTCACGTCCTCATATATTGCGTCACCTCCCTTGAATACATAATTGCGTCCAGTTCCGTCGTTTGTATATGCAAACATCATACGCACTGGATTCCCTTGCTCGTCATATATAATGTTACCATCTGAATTCAAAGCCACAGGGGCTGTCTTGCCTGAAGCAATGAATGCTGCCTGTTCTTCCTTGCTCATATTGGCAAGAGTTTCGTATTCATATTGATATACACCCTTGCAGCGGAAGCCATAGATAGCACCGAAAGGATTGTTGACCTGTACGCGAGTCAAAACTTGGCGGTTGTCGTTAGTAAATGTTGAATTCATACTTGTAAGTACGGTTTCAGACATTTCGAGGATTTCATTTCTGTTGTTACCGAAGTTCGCATTCAGGTCGAATGTGAAGTTATTTCTGTTGATAAGTCGGTTTGTGTTGATGTGGAACTCCCAACCTGTGTTACGCATCTTGCCTGTGTTCTTGTAAGCCAAAGTTGTAAAACCAGAACTTGAAGGAATGCGGTAGTTAGGCATCAGCATGTCTGATGTTGTCTGACTGTAGAGTTCAAAGACGAGGTTTAACTTGTCGTCCCAGAAACCTAAGTCGAAACCGAGGTTGTAACTACTAACGGTTTCCCAACGCATGGTTGTAAGCTTGAGGTTTAACGGCACAATAGACGACATGTCAAGATACTGACTTGCAGCACCGTATTTAGAAGTGTATAAATAATCTTGATTAGGAGCATGACCAACCCTTCCCCAACTTGGACGAATAGCTAACATTGACAACCATTTCCTGCAACTCTGCATGAACTTTTCATCGATAACATTCCATCTCAAAGAGACTGAAGGGAAGTAGCCCCAACGCTTGTTTGGACCAAACTTGGTCGTTCCGTCAGCTCGCATAGAGAAGTCTGCGATATATCTTTCTTTATATGCATAGTGAGCTGAGAAGGTGAAATACATAGAGCGCCATTCGGCAAAGTTTGACTGCATGTTTGTAATCAAACCACCTGCATCTGGCGTAGTTATACCGCCCGATGGCAGACCACTTCCGTTTGTCGATTGTCCGTTTGAACTACCTGAGTTTAATTCAAAACGACCTAATGCCATAACGCTATGGTCTTTGTTGCTGAATGCTGGAATGAAGGTAAGAGTGTGTTTCGTCGTGAACGATACACTCTTTGAACTACCAGAGTATGAGGTGTTGTGACCGCTACGCCATGTGGTGGTGACAAGTTCTGACGGATAGAAACGATCCACATATTCATTGAATACATTCATATAAACCTGTCCACGCCAAGTGAGTCGAGTGTGGTCTTCATCCATGCCGAGGAGTTCATAGTTCAGCACAAGTTCAGGTGAAAGATTGAATGTAGAACTGTTGTTTTGGGCAAGATTTGCACTTGCAACAGGGTTGACGTAAGTTCGTTGGTCGTCCTTGAATACCTCGCTGCCGATATGCGGACCACTCTGCAACATATTATAATATGTACTAGTGTTCTCGCCAGTGACTGGGTCTTGCTCATAGATACTCATGTTTGGCATCTTCTTCATGGCTATAGACAAGAGGTCGTCGGAGTTGCGGTAGTTCTTTGTGTAGGTCATTGAGAAGTTTGTGGAAACACGTATTCTCTGACTTACGTTATAGTCAAGGTTGACACGAGTTGAGAATCGGTCAAGTTTTTGCTTGATAATAGAGCCTGTCTCGTGGTCATATCCGCCTGATATACGGAACTGTGCTTTCTCACCACCTCCCGAAATGGTAAGATAATGGTTTTGTCGCAAGCCCCACTGTGTTACTGCGTCACGCCAGTCTGTGTTGTTGTTATACTGTTCGTATTCAGAAAACGTAGGGTCGTAGTTTATTTCAGGTATGTTACTTGCAGCATCGCTCTGCTGTGGGTTAAAGTAACTTTCCTTTAACAGCATGGTGTAATCGTCACCGTTGAGCAGGTTGATGCCTTTTGGCTGGTAAGTTCCTGTAAGTTTTACGGTATATGACAATCTTGGCTTGCCTTTCGTTCCACGCTTTGTGGTAAGCTCAATAACTCCGTTACCACCTTGCGAACCATACTGTGCTTTTGCTGCAGCATCTTTCAGAACGTTGATGGATGCAATGTCTTCAGTGTTGATGTTGAGAAGTTCGGCAAATTTCTCATCGTTCGACGCACTAAGGTCAAAGTTTGACATATCAACATCCCACACATTGCCATCGACAACAATCAGCGGATTGGCATTAGTAAGAGTTGAGAGGCTTGATGCACCACGCAGTCGCATTGTTGAACCAGAGCCGAGGTTACCTGAATTTGCTATGATATCAAGACCTGCGATACGGCCTTGAAGAGCTTCGTCGATGGTTGTAATGCCGAGACCTTCAAATTCTTTCGTGTCAATCACCTGATTGGCAAATGATACCTCACGTTCAGGAATTGGGAGCGAATTGCCTTTCAGACGTTTCTTCGATTTTACCACAACTTCCTTCAAAGCCGTGTTGGCAGAAACCATCTTTATATTATATGTAGTCTGGGTCAAAGGCAGGAGAACGGTTTTCATTCCGACGTAAGTGATGCGCAGCTTGTCTTTCACGTTACGAACTTTCATGGTGAAGTTACCATTCATATCGGTAATGGTCGATTCGATGATACGTCCGTTAGCATCGATTTCGCAGACAGCTGCACCAATGATGCTGCCAAAGTCATCGGAAACAACACCATGAACAGATTTCACCTGTGCCACGGCGAATGACACCTGCAACACTGCAAAAGCTAATAATAAATATATTCTTTTCATCAGGTTTTGTTTTTCAAATCATTACTTAATGCCAGCTTCTTCCTTCCAGCTTGTCTTTTGGCTTTCGTCGTAAAGCAACACTCCGTTAATCTGATGCACTACTGCATGAGAAGTAGCATAGAGGTAACGTGTCTGTGTGCGTATGTTGCTGCCGGTTTTCTTTATCCAGTATTCGCTACAAGTATTATTATACAATCCATTAGTCATATTGACCTTGTGGACAACATTGAGATAGTCTTTTACTTCCATACCGTTTTTATTTGCTGTCACTTCAAGCGAATAGAAACGATTGTTTTCAGGATTGAGTTTGGATGTCTCGTACTTTGTCTTGTCTTCAGGTTTTCCACCTATATATACTGAATTGTCCTGTATATGATAACGGACAAAGTTCTGTATTCTTGATGCAATTACTTTTTGAATCCGTATGGCTTCTGCATCGCCACGGTCAGCAGCTTCACTGTAAGAATTATAATCTTGCCATGTCGGCAGCCAGTCTTTGTCTATCATTTCCATGATAGATTGGTTGTCTGGA
>JAUNQM010000276.1 GCA_030536165.1 Prevotellaceae bacterium
TTTGCAACTGCATCGAGCTTAGATGCAAGGAGGTTGTGGCTTACGAGTTCGCCCTTCTTTGTGAGGTCGCCAACAACGAACAATGCTGTAGGAGCTGTAGCGATAACCTTGTCGAGCTGTGCCTGAACGATTTCAGGGCTCATCTGATAGAGGTTAGGGTTTGTGCCTACAGAAGCTGCGAAAGCGTCGCCGTCGTTTACGAGAAGTTCAGGAGCCATGATGCCAGGGCCGCCGAGAACCATTATCTTGCCGAGATCGCCTGTAAGAGCCTCATAGTCGCTAACTGTGAATACAGCTTCTTCGCAACCGTCGATAGCAACACCTGCTGGTGTTAGAGCCTTAACGTGGTAAACGCCTGGCTCAAGACCGTCGATAGTGAATTCGCCGTTGTAGAAGCGCTCGTCAGATTCAGAATTAACAGTGTAGAAGTTCTTCATAGGAACGACTGCATTGTACTTGTATGTGGCAATCTTAGCGTTCTTTGGAAGGTTTTTGTAAGTAATAGTTACAGCTTCACTTGGGGCGATAGTCTCAGTTCCTGCTGTAAGCGATGGGGTGTTGTAAGTAGGAGTACCACCTTCTTCAACTGTGACAACTGAGTGGAACGCAGCGTTTACGTGCTTGAAGTCTGTGCCTTCAACACCGAATGTAGCTGTTGTGAAGAGGTCAGAGTTAAGAGGATTGCCTGTCCATGCTTCAACTGCATCAGGATTCTCATCGTTGCATTCGATGTTACCAACGATATAGTCAATGTCGTAGCTACCTGCTACACCATTGTTGAGAACCTGGAAGTCGAATGCGATAGAGTCGCAACCATTGCTACCAGAGCCCTGAAGACTACGACGATAGACGTTCTTTGTGCGGAAGCCTACCCATGTGTAACCTTCGCGTGGGAATGCGTCGTTACAGATTGCAGAATAGTTAGGGCTATAAACCACGTCAAGGTTTACGTTGGCTTCGTAACCTTCTGTCATTGTGCCAGGGGCAGCATACTGCTTGTATGCGCCTTCAGCAACTGTTACATTCCAGTCAGAAGGAACGCAAACAGCAAACATAGAATAACCTGTCTGAGGACCGTTGTTGTCAACGTTAGTCATGACAATACGTCCGTCATAGGCTGTGTTAGGTGCAACCGTTTTAGGTGCAACGACTCTGCTAATGTTGTAGCAAGAGAAGAGCAGTAAAGTCAGCATGATAGCCAACTTCCCTGAGTGCTTGAATAAGTTAGTTTTTTTCATAAAATTAAAAAATAAAAATAAATAAAAATATAATTTTGCAAGTTAGAAACCTTGAACCCGAAAGAAGCTATAGCTCTGCCACTTCTTTCTCATTATATATATATTGCTTCAGCAGCAGCTTTGCACCTTGTGCCATCTGGTCGGCTGGGGCATCAATAGTTATTGTCTTTTTCTCGCCAGGTAGGAGGGTGAAATAGTTGTCGTTCATCGTTGCAGGGAGTATTCTCTCCTTTGTCGTTGCGTTGATAAGACGAAGGCGATTACCGAATGCAACGGTAGCCGAATGGTTCTCTACTTCAACCGTAGCCTTGCCTGCTGCAACATCTTTAGACTTGATTGTTGCAGTAATATCTGCTTCTGGAAGAGATGCGAATGCCTTATAGTCAAGCTCTATGTCGGAGTTGCGCCAGTAGAAGTTGTCGCTTACGAGTTCGCCATTCTCTTTGCGCAGTTCGAGCTTAATAAACTGGATAGGCGTCTCGTTGCCTTCCTTTGGCTCATATACCTCAATCTCATGGATAGAATGTCCGAACCATGAGTTGCGTGTAAGACCCATCACGCGGATGTAGCGAGCCTTTTCTGGTGTGATGTCGATGATGTCAGTGCCGCCCTTGCCTTCATCGTTGGCGTAAGCAGTATGCCAGTTCTCAGCATCGTCGGAGAGTTGGATTTCGTATTTCTTTGAGTAAGCACCTTCCCATAGTATTCGCAGCGTTGCCACGTTGCGTTGCTGTCCGAGGTCAACCATAATCCATTGCGGGTCGCTGTATTCGCTTTCCCAGCGTGTGTTCATCAGTCCGTCAGTGACCAGTGGGGCAGGGAAGCGTTCTGTTGATGATGATGCCGTAGCCTTGCAGCCGAGTGCAACATTGCGTCGTGGGAAGTCGAGACGGAACGCCTCGGTCACGTCGGCAGCACGAAGCGAAAGGTCTTTCTCCTTAGCCAATTGTGTAATCTCTTTGCCGTTGAAGTCATAGACGTGTGCAATAGCCTTCACATGGTTCATATCCTCATTCGAGGCATTTACCACCTTGATAGCGTCGGTAACAACATTCCATTGTATATGCCACGGCTCGCAAGCCTTTTTGGCTGCATAGTATGCTCCAGTTGTGTCGTAGTAATAGTCGAAGGTCTGCCATACGCATGAAGGGAATGCCGACATACTCATCCAAATTAGTACGCCCGAAGCATCGTTGCCCATCTTGTCGTTCCATGCCTCGTAGATGCCTTTCATGTCCTCAAGGTTCACGTATTGTGCCTTGTCGCAGTATTCCTGTAGCGACTTAGGCTCTCCATAACGGTCGTATATGCAGTCGCGGTAATACATAGGACCTGCGTTGCCGCCACGTGCACCATAGAAGTGATGGTTCCACACGTTGTCGTTAAATTCTGAGAGCACTTTGTCTTCAGGCAAAGGCCATTGTTCTTCTTTCGGTATAAACAAATCCACGCTTTCATAGTTAGGCATCGTTGCCATACCTATTTCTGAGCGGCAGCCATAGCCATAGTCGATGCCGTAAGGATAAGGAGGATTCAGCAGCACAAGACCGCCAAGCGATGTCTCGAAGTGGAAACGTGGAGGGCGGTTTGTCCACGGACTGCTGCCAGAGAGTCCGTCTTGATTTGAACTTGCTTTGTAGAGACGGTCAGAATGGTCTTCCTTTGCAACAATCTCGCGCAGATAAGTGTCAATCTCCTTCAATGGTCGTGATTCGTTTGCACCGCACCACAATGCAATGCAAGGGTGGTTGCGCAGACGGCGAACCTTGTCAAGAGCATTCTTCTTGAAAGCATCAATCTCGTCTGGATGTCCCTCGCCAGAATGGAGCCAGAAGTCATCCCAGGCCATTATGCCATATTTATCGCAAGCCTCATAGAATGCTTCATCGGTTACGCATCCCGTCCAGCAACGAATCATGTTGTAGTTCATATCCTTGTGCAGACGAATCTTCTTGTCGTATTCCGCTGCGTCACATCTCTGCATATACTCTGCCATACCCCAAGAACCTCCTTTTGCCATGATGCGTCGGCCGTTGATGAAGAAAGTAAGCACAGGCTTCTGTACTTTGTTAAGGATGTAG
>JAUNQM010000277.1 GCA_030536165.1 Prevotellaceae bacterium
TTATCTGTCTGCGTAACGAGATCACCTCGCAATTCTCCAAGCACCACATAGTTGCCAGCTGCTTTCTGAAGTAACTGCATCAATCCGTTCATCTGGTAGAAAGCTTGACGTTCAGTCTTTACAGAATATGACTCCATGTTGGTCACGCTGTTCATGTCGCTTTCAAAAAAGTCAGAGCATGAGCATAGAAGTAGGAGGGTTAACGTAAGGGATAGGATTCTTTTCATATTGAGATTATATAGTTTCTGGTTTTACAAATCTAATTTTACGCCAAGATATACAGCACGGCCTGACGTTGGGATTCCGTAATCGATACCTTGATAGAGAGGCGAGGATGATGCCGAGACCTCAGGGTCTGCACCGAGATATTTGGTAAAGGTATATACATTAGACACTGATGCCCAAACATTGATACTCCTGATGAAAGTTGGATTCAACGGCAGTGTATAATTGAGTCTTATTTCTTTTATCTTGAAATATGAACCATCTTCAATCCATCGGTCAGAGAATCGGCTGTTGCCCATCGGGTCGCCAAAGGTTGCACGAGGCACGTTGGTCAACTGTCCGTCGGCCTTCCAACGATTAGTCATTGCTACGGTCTGATTCTGTAGTGAAGACAGTGATTCCAACATGTGGCGTTGATAATTATATATGTCACCGCCGATGCTGAATGTGCTCATCACGTCGAGAGCCAAGCGCCCGAACGAGAAATGATTTTGCCAAGAGCCTGTTATGTCAGGATTAGCATCGCCAATGACAGTCATATCATTCTCATCGATGACTCCATCACTATTTAGGTCATCAAAATGAACGTCACCAGCATGGAACTGTAATTTCTGACTGCGGGTATCGTTCCACGTATTTAGTCCAGCTGCTTGTGCTTCCACCTCATCGGCAAAGACTATATGGCCATTGTTAGCCACAGTGCGGTATCCATAGAACGAACCAACAGGGAGACCTTCCTTCAGTATGATATTGTTGATAATCGAAGGTTGATTGTTAACGGTTTTGGTCAGCTTATTCTTGTAGTGAGCAAAGCCCAGTCGTGTATCCCAGTGGAAGTTCTTTGTGTCGATAGCCC
Source organism: Prevotellaceae bacterium (assembly GCA_030536165.1). Classification (GTDB taxonomy): domain Bacteria; phylum Bacteroidota; class Bacteroidia; order Bacteroidales; family Bacteroidaceae; genus Prevotella. Next base: position 1,082 of record JAUNQM010000277.1, read on the forward strand.
TTGCTGCGATGTTCACCTCATAGCCGACGTTGGTCATACTTCCAGAATTCACGAGATAAGGTTCCAAGCCTGTAAGTTGCGATGCCGGAACGAGCATCAGCAGGTCGTTGGTGGTGTGGTGATACCAGTCGAACGACATCTTCACCCTTTCGCCAAACAGTCCAAGGTCTATGCCTGCACCTATCTTCTTAGTCTCTTCCCATTTAAGGCTTGAATTCTTCAGGTTTCCTATCTGCAGTCCGTTTGCAGAACCGAACCAGTTGACAGCTTTCAAATATGCGTATCGCTGCAACACGTCGAAGGCGTCATTGCCCGTAAGCCCTGCATCGGCACGCAGACTAAGGCTGCTGATAAAAGACAGTTTTGCCATAAAACGCTCTGAAGCCACATTCCACTTCACTCCGCCAGAAGGGAAGATAGCCCATGATCCGCCAAACATACGGAATCCATCATCGACGTTGTCGCCAAAGGATCTGCATGACTCAGTCTCGGCAACCATCCATGCCGACAGGCGGTCCATCCAGTTGTAGTTGAGGGTGATGTACGCAGCCATGTTTCGCACGGTGGTCTTCCGTCCGTCGATGACCTCATTGTCGAGGCTCTTTGAGAGGTTTGTAATCTTGTCGCTGCCAGTGTTGTGTCCCTCACCATAATTGTTTTTGTATGTATTGCTCTGGATTCGCAATCCAGCATTTGCGTCGAGGTTATGGTTATCGTCAAGGTTGAGGAGGAAGTGGAGTTTAGTGTCGGAGTAGATAGCATTATGGTTGATGCTCTGGTCTTTCACGGTGTTCTCAACCACGAAGCCATTATCCGTGACGGTTGGTGCTATTCCCTCGATAGGACTATAATAGTGTTCCTTCACAGCATTCATGTTGTAGGCAAAGCGAGTGGATACGTCAAACCATTTGGTAACAGTCCATTTTGGCATCATGTTGATGCCGAAACGGTAATGGGTAAAAGAATTTTTCGAATTGTCAATCAAACTTTGCGGATTGCTCACGCCAAAGACATCGACATCAGAAAGGTTCGCGGTGTATCCTATTCCGTCGTCGGTGTATTTATAAGGAAGGAGCAGAGGTGATTTTATTTGTGCAAGGAACGATGGGGAAGTAGTCTCGCTGACTTCGCCATCAAGTATTGTTCGAGCGATATGGGTGAAATCAAGTCCGACCGCAAGCGATAGATTCTTGTGCAACAGCACGTCGGCATTGAAGTGGGCATTGAGTCGGTTCATATCGGTCGTCTTTATATTCCCCTTCCCCATCATATAAGATACGCTGAGGGCATATTTGGCTATCTCGTCGCCACCCTCGCATTGCAGTCCGTAATACTGTCGGAATCCAGTCTGCCACACATCATCCCTCCAGTCATGGTTGTTGTGGAACGTATTATAAGTGACGTTCTTTGTTAGGTCTGCATCATCATTGAGGAAAGCTTCGAATCTATCAGCATTATACATGCCTGTAGCATCATCCTTCATCAGTTCCGAGGCATACGAGCGGAACTGGGCATCGTTCATCATCTTCATGGTCTTAGGTCTGAAGTTGAAGCCCCAGTTAGCGTTTACCGTCATTCGGGTCGAAATGCTCTTACCTCTTTTTGTCTCGATTATGATGGCTCCGTTAGCCCCTTTCGAGCCGTAAAGGCTCGTGGCATTCTTCATCACCGTCACATGCTCTATGTCGTTAACATCTATCGTTGCAAGCTGGTTGATGTAGAATCCGCTGAACACGCTTTGCATTTCGTCAGAGTCTATAATCACTCCGTCGATGACAATGATTGGTCGGGCATTCAGATTCAAGGAATGAAGTCCACGCACAAACACGTTAGCTCCAAGACCGTCGGCACCACCTCTCGACGTGGCACGCACGTCACCACCCAGCAACATAGAGAAATCCTCGTCTGCCGACATAGATTTTCCTCCGACGCCTTCAATTGTGCGATACAGACTTAAATCCACCTGTCCTCTCCCTTGAGGATATACTGTACGGCTGGCATATCCTGTAGTCGTAGCGGTAAAAGCTTTCAGCCCTGGCGATTGAAGACTATATCTTCCTGCGGAGTCTGTAAGAACGGTGGTTCTACCATTACTGACGCTGACACCTGACAAAGGTTCACCCGTAGCAGCATCGGTAATGCGGCCAGTAACCATTTCCTGTGCTTTGGATGCAAAGGTGGATAATACTATTAATGCGAGAAAAAATATT
>JAUNQM010000033.1:0-10245 GCA_030536165.1 Prevotellaceae bacterium
CTGAAATTTTATATTTTATTGTATCTTTCTATTTATATTATATCATAAAAAGAATAAAAAGTCAATAAATAAAGCAGAAAGAAGAAAACAGAAAGCATCAATCCACAGTCGCAATGGGATACTCCCTTTTTTGAGTGGCTAAATTGTGAATTGTGCATTATGTACGTCATCAATGCCGAGCGATTCATTGTATTCTACAGCACCGATGGTGTAAGGTGCCTTGCGTGTTGCACCGCGTTGGTCGTCGGTGTATTTCTGCGTCATGATGGCTGTGTCATCGTTGAGGTCGGCCTTTAGTTTGCTTTCGCTCGTCCATGTCGATGCGACGCTGATGATGCTTTTGCCTGCAAACGATGGCGTGCGAATGTAAAGCATAGGTATCTCATCATCGGATAGAGATGGCTTCAATGTGTCGCCTTCAACCACAGCGTTAAATGTGGATGTGAGGTCGGAGAATGACGAAGCCTCGTCTGTGCCGATGATGTCTGTCTGCCCGACAGTGATGCCGTTGAGGCTTGCAGCCGATGTGTAGGCGTTATTTGCGCTTGCCATAAGGTCGCCGGTGAGCGTTACGTCGCCGCCCTTGTTGCCGGCAATGATGTTGTTGTATAAGCCCAGGTAGCCTGACACAACATTGATTGCGGTGCTGCCATTGTTGCCGACGATGGAGTTGGCTACGAGGTTGAGCGTGGTGCTTGCTGTCTGTGCCTCGGCATCTTTGTAGAGTTCGGCATAGATGACACTGCCGCCTTTAGCCCCACCCTGGCCCTCCCCCGTAGGGAGGGAAATGCTGTTGCTGACAAATGTGTTGTTGAGCATGGTGAGACTGAGTGTCTGCTTGTCTTTATTGCCGAGATAAAGCGCTCCACCTGTCTTGCGTGCGGTGTTGTTTGCAAAGGTGTTGCCCTTGAAGTAGCCGCGAATCATGCCTGTGATGTAGCCTGCTCCACCTGTGGTTGCACGGTTGTCGCTGAACAGACAGTTGTTGAAAGTGTATCTCCATGTTGAACTGGAGTTGGTGCAGAAGGCTCCACCGCGGTTCGTGGCACGGTTGCCAATGAACTTGCAGTTTGTGGCTTGCATCTGATAGAGTGCATATACGCCGCCTCCCTTGTCGGTTGCGAGGTTGTTGGTGATGTCGCAGTTGGTGAGTGTGAGGTACCATGCCTTTGAGCATATTCCGCCACCGATATCGTCGCCGCTTGTAGTGGCATTGCCACCGCATACGTTGATGTTTTGTATTTCGCAGTAAGTGTTAGGGTCAACGGTGATGATGTGTGAGAAGTTCTTGTCCGTTCCGTCGAGTGTTGTGCGGCCTGTAACTTCGGTGAAATCATCGTTGTAACCGCCTATCAATGTGAGCGACTTTGTCACCTTGATGCTTTCGTTGATTGTTCCTGCAGCGATGAGAATGGTGTCGCCTGCTTCTGCTGCATTGATTGCTTCTTGAATATTAGACGAAACGCACTGGCGACGACAACTGATGTAAGGCTTCAGTTCCATCTTCGACATCAAAGCAAAGTGGTCTGACGGTGGAATACCGGCAGGATTCCCCATGTTATCGCGGATGATAGTGTATGACTTGATGTTGACGTTATGCCCATAAAGGTAGTCGATAGGCGTGCCACCAACAGCCACTTCGGTAACGAAACCTGCGTGGGTCGTAAGCTTTCCATCGGCAGGAGGACACTCTGTCCCAGCGCTTTTGAAATAGGTCTGCATAGGTTTGTCAACCCTCGACTCACCTGCTCCTGCGTTATGGTCGCCGCCGAGAATGCTTGGGTAGTTGCCTGCGGTCTTGCGCACCATGTCGATGTTTATCTTTGCACCTTCGCGTCGAGCATCCCAACCTACGTGGTCGAGGTGGGTTGCAAAGTAGAAGAATATCTCTTTCGTTTCCTTGTCCTGAAGCTTAACCCAAACGGTGTTACGGCTTTGGCGCGAGTCGGAGATGACGCGTGCGGTGTTGAGTGGGTCGCATGAAATGAACCACACACCCTTGTCGAGCATGTCGAACTTGTCTGTCTTCCACGCCACAGCATTCATAGTCTCGCGCTCTTCGATGGTTGTCGAGGTCACGGAATGTGCATAGAAAGAATACTCTGGAAGCAAATCCTTCAGGTTGTTATACTGCGTTCCAGCCTTTATTTCATTCATACTGCAAACGTCGAAGCCATATTCGCGCACGAGTGCTGCAACGTATGTCTTTCGGTTGCTCCACATCTGGTCGCCAGTGTCGTCGTTGGTGAGGATGCGGATGTTATACTGTCCGAAGGTGTATTCTGCGAATGCTGCCGTGCAGGATACAAGAGTGAAAACAAGGATGGAAAGTAGGTGTTTCATTGTTGATTCTTTTATTTTGCTTTCGATTATTCGATTATTCGAGTTATCGAATTAGGGTTGTGGGTTGCCGCTTGTGGGTTGTCGGTTCAATTAACCCCAAACCTATAACCGATAACCTAAAACCAAATTTCGATATTTCGAGGTTTTATTTCAAGATTATTCCTGCTGTGCCTGTGATGTCGGCAACAGTGATTTGTCCGTCGGCATCCACGTCGGCATTTTGCATATCGAATGGCGATGGATTATTGCCGAGGATGTATGCTGCGATGGCTGTGATGTCGCTAACATCGACAGTGCCATCGGCGTTTGCGTCTCCCACGAGTTTTGCTGGCAGATACTTGCCCCATTCATACGCTCCGCGTGTTGAAGTGCCGTTTTGTCTGCGCTCGAGTCCGCGCTGGTCATATAGTATCGCATCAAATGTTTCAGCATTGTGTGTCACATCAGCAATGAACACTCTCTCGTCAAGGTCGATGTCGAGCACGTCGTTGATGTAGCTTGTGCCATAAGAAACATCGTTGACTTTCACAATCTGTGTGTTTCCTTCTTGCGTTACGCTAGCCTTAAACAAACCGTCAACCACCGTTCCGTCAAGGATTTTTGCCAATGCGGTCATACCTTTGTCGCGCGATGACATGTATAGGTCTGTTGCTGTAAGGCTGCTGTTTACGTCGTCGGCACTGGTAAATACATTACGGTGCGTGATGGCGTTGGCTGGGTTGGCAAGGTTCACGTCGCTACCTGTTGTTGCTGTTGTGGTGTTGCCTGAGATGATATTATTCCAGAGACGTACAGAGCAGTCGGAGATTGTCTGCACTGCTGCTCCTACGAATGTGTTGGAGGTTGCTGTGGCTGACTTGCACGATGCAGAGTTCCCCACGATGGTATTATTGACAAGCACGAGGTTACTGCCAGCGCTGTTCAGCTTCACGAGTATAGCGCTGCCGCCTTTGCTTGCATCGCCGAGTGCCACGTTAGGCGTTGATTCGAGAATGTTGTTGGCAAATGTGTTGTTAGCAAATGCAACGTTGGCGTCGTATGTAGTGCGCACAACATCGAATATACCAGAATCCGACACCTTATTATTATAGAAGCAGCAGCCCGTGACGCATAGCCATGAGAAGCCACCGTTGTAACCTGCACCGCCTATCTTTGCTTTGTTGCCGAAGAACTCGCTATCCTTGACCGACATTCTCCAATAGAGTTCGCCAGTGTAGTTGTTAGAGAAGAAAGCACCGCCGCTGCCATATTGCGAGATGTTGTTGTTCATCTTGCAGTTGTAGATGTCGAGTGCGCCTGCAGAATACACTCCTGCACCGTTGCTGTAGGAAACATTATCGTGAATCCAGCAATTTTCAACCTTCAGTCTGTAGCCAGGACAATAGATAGCTGCGCCTTGTCCCATCGATGATGTCTGCGGAGCATTTGCACCGTGGAGGTTGAAGTTGGCTATTTCCAGTGCCGATGTGTTGTTAAGTGTAATCAGTCGGTTGAGGTTGTCGGTTGTGTTTTTGATGGCAAAGTCTTCATAAACGTCATCGCCTTTCAAGTCGCCATTAAGTTCTGTGAGCCCTACAACTTCGGTGAAATCATTGTTGTAGCCGCCGATTATGGTTGCTGTCTTCGTTATTTTTATTGTTGCTGTCTTGTTTTTTCCTGCAATGGCGAGCTTGCCAGCCTTCACGAGAATGGTGTCGCCAGGGTAGATAAGTGCATCTACGGCTTTCTGCAAATCGTTGAAAGGATTCGTAATCGTGCCATCACCGTCGCCGCCTTGTGGGTCAACATACAGCGTGTGATTAGGCACGATGTCCTGCAATGTGATTGTTGCCTGAATAGCAAAATGGTCAGAAGGAGTCTCTTCGTGGCCAAAAGAGTCGTTGATTGTTCGGTATTCATCCACATCTACTCCGCGCACCCAGATATAGTCGAGGCGTGAGCCGTTCTTGTGGTTTGGATCCCAAAAGTCACGTCCATCTACTTTGTGTTTTCCAAAACTGCCGTCGCCGTCGTCGATGTTCACCTTATTTGTAGCCACCTGACGCGCATCCTGCATGTATGCGCTCTTCATGTTGTAGAATGGAATACGTGTTTTCGATGCGTTATGGTCGCCGCAGATGATGGCAGGATAGCCAGCAGCGATGCAACGTATCTGCTCCATATTGATGCGAGCCTGTTCGTTGCGTGCAGTCTCGCCTTGATGGTCGAGGTGAGTCTCGAAGAAGAAAAGAATCTCACCTGTAGCCTTCACTCTGAGCTTTGTCCAGCCTGTGAAACGGTAATTGCCCTGACTGTTGTCCCATGACAAAATCGGTTTTGTCAGGTCTTGTGAGTTGAGGTAGAACGTGCCAGAGTCCATCATCTCAAACTTATCTTTCTTGAAGAAGATAGGGTTGTAGCCACCATGTTCGTCATTCGACAGGTAGTAGTCGTATGCCGAACCGAGATTTTCTATCATATAGTTGAGCTGCACACCAGTACGCACTTCGTTCATGCCGATAATGTCGTAGTCGTAGTCTGTGATGGTCTTAACGACAAACTCCTTTCTCACGCTCCAGTCTTTCCACCCCGAATCGCCGTAAGCTCCAGCATAGCGGATGTTGTAAGTGCCTAACTTGATATCAGTTGCCGATGCGGTTAGGGTCATGATAAAGGCGAGGAGAGTGGTCGTGAGTAAGATTCTACCACCTCTCAAAAAAGAGAATTTGAATTGTGTGTTGTGCATCTTATCTATATGATTTTGTTGTTTTTACGGTAATTGTTGCTTTTCTTACATTTTCACACCTCAGGTGTTTAGGTCGTTACACCTGAGGTGTGAAGCGTGTCACACCAAAGGTGTGAGGTATGGTAACACCTTAGGTGTGACGAGCTCAACACCTAAGGTGTGGAGGGCTGGCTATTGTGTTAGCTTGAAAAATAGCCCTGTATGACTGTTCTTTTGGTTTAATTCAGGATGATGCTTGCAGTGCCTGTGATGTCGCTGACAGTGATCTGACCGTCGCCATCAACGTCGGCGTTCTTCATGTTGAATGGGCTTGGAGTGTTGCTGAGGATGTACGAAGCGATAGTAGTGATGTCGCTGACGTCGATGTTGCCATCTTCGTTTGCATCGCCAAGGAGAACGTCGTTACCAGCGTGCTCAACAAAGATATCGTAAGCACCAGGACCGTAGTCGCCCTCTGCGTCTTCGCAACGCTTAGTGCCAGTCTGGTCAACAGTGAGGTCAGGAACAGCGTAGCCAGTAGTTGCGAACAAAGGCTGCTCAGCCAGATTCATCTGCATAGTGATAGCGTCGCCTACGTATGGAGGCCAGTAGATACCATCGTCAGAAAGTTTTGTGAAGTAATCGATGCTTGGGATTACGGTCATTGTGTTGCCGCCGTTGTCGTTAAGTTCAGCATCGCCAAATACTTCAGCCCAAGTGTTTGCTTCATTCTGGTAGCAGTAAGTGTCAGTCCATGTCCACTCATAGTCGAGCAATGGGAGCATAGTACCGATAATGCTGTAGCCGAGGTTGAGGCTGAATACAGAACCTTCCTTAGGAGCATCCTTGAATACGAATGGAGCACGTGCAACCGTACCGTCGTCTTCACGACCTACGATGATAGAGTTCCAGATTTCGCAGTTTGGATTAGCTGAAAGACGAAGTTCGCTACCAGTCCAAGAGCCTGGATTCTTGATTTCTCCTGTCTCAGAGTCTGTCTTGTAGAGTTCCTCTGGGTCAGCAGTACAGTAGTTTCCACTGATAGTAGAGTTGATGATGTGGAGCTTGCGAGTACCGTCGTTGTCACCGTTTGAAACCACACCAGCACCTTCTGCATAAGCGTAGTTGCCACTGATAGTAGAGTTTACGATGTAAAGTTCACCAGCTGTAAGTGCGATAGCACCACCGTAAAGGTCGGTAAGAGTGTTGTTGTAGAAAGCACAGCGCTCAACAGTTCCCTTTGAATAACGTGAAGAAGTGTTGATGTTTACGCGCAGCGCAGCACCTGTCTGGCGAGCCATGTTGTTATAGAACTGGCAGTCGCGTGCGTTGAAGAGTGAACCATATACGAAGAAACCAGAACCCTTGTCAGCGTATGTGTCGTGGATAGCACAGTTGTTGAGTTCAACCCAGCCCTGAGAAGCCTCGACGCATCCCCACTGTGCCAAGTTGTCGGCACTTTCACTGCCTGGGAATTCAGTCTCGTTGTAAGTGTAGCCAAAGTCGAAACCATAGAATGTGAGTGGCTTCAAAGCTTCGTCGGCAATTGTATAACGGTCTTCGTCAGTAGTGAACTTTGAGCCGAGACGCATATAGACAAGGTTCTTAGCATCGCCAGGACTTGCCACACCGTCGCCGTTGAGGTCACCTGAGAAGATAGTAGGAGTTGCTGATGGATAAGTAGGAATCTCGGTGTAAGCACCCTTTGTAGGGTCGCATCCACCTACGAAGATATAACCACGATAGATACGGTTAGCACCGCCACCTGGTTCAAGTGTAGGGTAGTAAGTGCCACCTGCGAAATAGAAGATATCACCATTCTTATACTTACTGTTGGCTTCAACCTTCTTTGCTACTGCCTCATTCTCGTAGATATCCCAGATAGTGATGGCTCTGTCCCAGCTGCTACCGTCGTTGCCAGTAGATGTGTTGCCAGGAACTACATAATAACTTGCTGCGCTTGCACTTCCGCAAAGTGCCAAAGCAGCGACAAAAAGTAAATTTTTAATCTTCATAATCAGTACTGTTTTTTTGAATGAATATATTAATTTATATATATAATAAACTTATATGTGTCGAACTACGTAATCGGAGTGTTGCAATACCTGCAATATTTACTTTACCAGATATTTCTTGCCACCAGTGATGACAATACCTTTGTAGTTTTTGCGTACACGAATACCCTGTATGTTAAATTGTGCATTATGAATTTTGCATTGTGAATTATGCACTTCTTCTATCCCTTGTGGGTCGTCGGCGAGGTTGCTGTATGTGCCATTTGCTAACTTATAGACTATTCCATGCGTAGTGTCGGCAAGAGGAATGGAATCAAGTTCCATGCCGTTGTCGATGTTTTGATAGAAGTAAGGCGCATCGGTTTCGCCACCATTAATCTGCTTCGCAGCTTTTCCTCCTTGACTCCCGTCTTCCTCTGTCACGACTCGGCATAATGCTAACAAGTTAGCTTTCTGCTCTCGCTGCTCCATCGGTTCGCACCTCGGTAATTCAAGCAAAGCTTGATTGCTCTCGGTTTGTCGTCGGTTGAGCAACCAACAGAGTTCTCCATTGTGCAGTTGGTCTTCGGTAGCATTGATGGCGCCGTCATCTGTGTTGCCCGTAAGTCCAACGCTATAGTTGTTTGCAGTGGTTGTCCCTGTGCCTTTCTTTGCATAGATGACTCCAAAGTTTGTTGGTTTTGTAGTAGCAGAGAATACGCCACAGGCATAGCAGTTTTCAATCTTGCAACTGCCACCAGACAATGATGGATAGCCCACGAGCGCGGCTCCGTAAGTAGGCTTAACTGTAGTGGTGCTGATAATCTTTCCGCAGAACCATGAGTATCTAAGCCCACCTTCATCGCCTTCGACCGTTGAGTTGAACGTGCCTACCAGTCCTCCCCAGCCTTTTGCAACTTGTCCACCTTCGAGTGCCATCGTGCCAGAATAAGAGCTGCTGACAATATCGGTGTTCTTGATGAGGCCTACTATGCCGCCGAGATATGAAACAAGCGAACCTTTCTTCATCGTGATGTTGATGTTGCTGTGGCAATTAGTTATCGTAGCCATGCTGTTAGCCTTACCAATAAGACCACCAACATTTGCCGATTTACTTGAAGTCTCAATAATCATCGACCCAGTAATGTTGAGGTTTGAAATGGTAGCCTGAGCATTGTTGGTCTGCCCGATGAATCCATAGCACTTAACGCTTGCCCCTGGATGCATACTGATGTTTCTGATAGTATAGCCGTTGCCTTCGATGCTTCCGTTGAAGTTGTAGTTGTATCCTATCGGTGACCAAGTATGGTTGTCGAGGTCGATGTCGTTGGCAATATAGAGGTTGCCATCGAATGCTGCGGCCTTTGTCTTTTGTGCCACCCAAGCCAGTTCTGCAGGTTTGTTGATTTGATACCAACCGTAATAAGGACTGTCGGCATTGTCTATCTTCATTGGTTCGGCAGCCGATGTGCCGTCCCACTTCTCTAATGGCTCAAGGCTTGCAGTGATAATTGTGTCACTGTTGATGAAGGAACTTGAAGTCATGCGATTGCCGTTGGCATCAATCCATCCACGGAAGATAAATCCCTCAACCTTTGGGTCGGATGGGAAGATGAGCGTGTGGTTGTTATACGACTGATGATAGAGCGTGTCGCCGACTATGTATTGAGTCTGATAGACAGTATTCATCTCAGTCCTTGTCACAGGCACGGAGTTTCGCTTGCTCATGTCTTGACCGAAATATCCGAGGCTGTTGCCGTCGTTGAGTCTGCGCGTCAGTTCGCCGTTGTGCAGATGTTCGTCTGTAATGCCATTGCTACCAACTTGAAAAGTCAAAGTAGGTGTAATTGCAATGCATTTCTCAATGCTGCCCTCGACATTGCCGCTGCTATAGGCGCTTGTGATGTTGCAATCGATAAAACTTCCCGTTACGGTTTTGCCGTTTATGGTCGTCTGACCAGAATACGAACAGCCTGCAATGGTAGAGCCTTTGGCTTCGCCTACGATGCATCCTGTAGTGCAGTTTGCTCCATCCTCGATTTCAATATCCACTGCTGAATGAACGCTTGTGATGCTTTCCAATGCCGTTGCCTTTCCTATGAGCGACCCTACTGCCGTAGCTCCATCGGCCTTAATCTTGCCAGAGAGTCGCAGGTTGTTTATTCGTGCCGAAGCATTATCTACTTGAGCAATCAGTGCAGCGGTTTCGCCTTCTGTCGCAGTTATGTTGATGCCCGAAATAAGTCTGTTATTGCCTTCTATGCTTCCGCGGAAAGGATTCTTTGCCCCAATAGGTTTCCACGAATGATTGCCGAGGTCGATATCGGCAGCAATATAGAGATTTCCATCAAAGGCGGCTGCCTCAGTCATAGTGCTGACCCATGCCAGATGTTCGGGTTTAGTGATTAGGTAGAATCCCTTGAATGTTCCAGTCTTGATAATCGTTGGTTCGCATACTGCTGTACCGTCCCACGGTGTTCCTGTCTCAGCCTCCACAGCTCCGCGTGTTGAAGTGCCGTCGGTGCGTCGTGTCTTGCCTGTTTGGTCGGTTGTCAAATGCTGAATCATCTCGGCATTGTTGTCAACATCGCCCATAAACGTCTTTTCGTCGAGCATTTGTGCAGTCACGTCATTTATGCCGCAGTCGCCATAGTAAGGCAACTTCACAGCAATAACACCTTGCTCGTTTACCGTAGGAATAAACTCATCGCCATCAACATGTCCGTCAAGCATGATGTCGAGTTTCGTGGCGCAGTCCTCGTCAGAGAAGATATTGCACACGTCCTTGACCGCTGTATTTGTGTTTCCAAAGGCAATGTCGCCGCCCTTGTTGCCAGCGATGATATTTGAATAGACATTAGCAGTCGTGGCATCCTTCACATATACAGCACTGCCGTTGCTTACTTTCGAGCGGTTGCCCACTATAGTGTTGTTGACAATAGCAATAGTACTATTAACAGGTTGTAGCGTCTCTAATGCCGACCCAGCACCTGCCGAAGTGTTGTTGGCTATGGTGTTGTTGGCAAGAGTGGCAAACGATTTTGCTCCTGTGCGCTCAATATGAAGCACACCCGATGTGGTTGCCTCGTTATCGTGGATAGAATTGCCAGTGATGCAAGCGTAGCTAAATCCACCGAGGAATCCTGCAGGTCCAATGGCTGCTTTGTTGCCGTAGATATGACTGCCAATAACCGATTGACGCCA
>JAUNQM010000033.1:10255-12919 GCA_030536165.1 Prevotellaceae bacterium
AGCAAAGGTGTGAAGAATGCTGCACCATTGCCCTCGCACATATTATTATATATGCGGCAACCGTTAATCTCTAATTGCCCTCCTGCATAAATAGCAGCACCGTTGCGGGTTGCATGGTTGTTGTGAAGCGAGCAGTTGATAAGCCTTAGATGACATCCTGCGCTGTATATTCCACCACCGTCAGTCGTCGTTACCCCTCCGCTGATGTCAATATTGCGCAACGTTACGGCAGTCAGAGCATCGGCAAGTATGACCCTGTCCGAACCATTGCCACAAAGTTCTGTAACCTGCAGGTATCCCGAAGGAGATCCTGAATCAAGTTCAGGATGACGGTCGGGGTTATTGCTTCCTCCCACAAGAGTAATTGATTTTGTGATGTGTAGTGGAGCAGTAATTTCAATTTTCCCTTGCGGCAGGATGACAGTTCCACCTACAGCGCAACGGTCAATAGCCTGTTGCAGCGATTCTGTCGCAGGGTTGAAGTGAATAGCATGATTGTCTTCCGTAGGATTGCTGAAAGTCACTGTGGCTTGGATGGCAAAGTGGTCGGAAGGACACTCATTATGCAGTGCGAGATACGACGTATTTACGTTGACATACTCGTCAACGGCATCCACGTCTTTCGCAAAGATATAGTCGAGGCGCACTGCAGAATAGTTCGGATCCCATACCTCCACGCCATCAACCGTGTGGTGGCAGAGCGTGCCGTCGCCGATAGGCACGATTACATTCTGCGCAGCAATGCGGCAATCCTTCATGTATGCCGTTACATAATTATAGAAGATCACGTCACTGTAAGCTGTGTTGAAGTCGCCTGCAAAGAAAGCAGGATAAGGACCTGAAATCTTTCGTATGCTATCAACGTTCATTCTCGTCTCCTCGTATCGTGCGAATGAACCCGACACATCGTGGTGTGTTGAGAAGAAGTAGAACACATCGCCAGTCTGCTTCGACTGCAATTTAGCCCATGTGGTAAAGCGAATAAGCGAGTTGTTCATGTCCCAAGCCAAGCGAGGTGTGCCGTCGGGCGAGAGGAAATATACACCACAGTCGAGCACCTGAAACAAATCACGCTTGTAGTAGATATTGTTGTAACAGGCGTTGGCTTCGGTACTGTTGCCTTCCACAACATCGAAACCAGCCTCAGCCATCATTGAATTCATATCGTCGTGCTGGTTGCCGATAGAACGTATCTCGTTCATGCCTATGACGTCGAAGGCATTGTCTTTTACGAGTTGCACGACATAGTTCTTGCGCACACTCCATTGATGCTGCTCAATGCTTGCTGATGAGTACGACTTGATGTTGTACGTGCCGAGCTTAACCTGCGTAGTAGCAGATGCAATGATTGCGGTCAAGCAGAGTAGTAATGTTGTAAATAGGTGCTTCATATAGTTTTATCAGGCGATAGGCTTATGCTTTTTCGAAGTATCGAATCATCGAGTATTCGAAATTTCTTTTACTCTTTCATCTTCTCATACGTCTCTTTCAGCAGGCCGATAGTGTCGATATTCACCTCACTGGCTTTCAGTTCGTAGAGGAATGGTCCTTCGTATCCTGCTTTGTCGAAGGCGTTAATCACTCGCTTCCAGTCGATGTTTCCTTTGCCTGGAAGCCAATGACGGTCGCGCAGTCCGTCGCCGTCGGATATGTGGACGCTGTGAATCCTGCTGCCGAAATATTCGATGAGTTCTATTGGGTCTGTTGCGTGGTTGGTGTCGATGGCAACATATACGTCGTCGGGCATGAGACTCATTATCTGTTTCATTTCCTCAAGATTGCGACCGAGGGCACGCTCGTACTTCTTCTCGCGGACAAGCACAGGACCGCGCATATTCTCGATTACTATCTCTGCACCAATCTTCTTCACGTCCTTGCGGAACGATTTCATAAACTTCGCCAACTGCTTCATGCGTGGCAGACGGTTGCCAGCTTCGAGGCGGATGAAACTTGGATGAAAGAGAATGATGCGCGGTTGCAGCACGCTTACTGCGTCGAGATACTTGCGGTAGAGCACTTCGGCAACGCGAAACATGTCTTTGTCGGTCGAAGATGGGTCGCACGACATTTCGTAAGGCATGTGAATCGACCACACTTTTATCCCAGCACTGTCGGCTACGGCTTTCACGGAGCTGAACTTCTCTTTGAGTTTGCTGATGGGCAGAGCCGTGTTTCCGTTGACGATTCCTGTCAGCGAAATCTCGATGAAATCAACACCGGCAGCCTTTGCCTTGCGAAGGTTTTGGAGCGTGAGCGAGTCAAGACCTCCGAACACGGAAATAGTAGTGCCTATCTGCAAATCTTTCGCAGACAGCGGCAGAGCCATAAACAAGGCTAAGACAAAGGTGGTTATTGCTTTCATTTGTTGTAGGTTAGCTATCAGTAAAGCCTAATGTAAGGTGGCTTTATCAATAGTGCTTTCTTATGTTGTCGTTAGTCATCGCTTCACACGTCCGTTTAACTCGCAAAAAGTTTTGCAAAACTTTGTCCGAAGTTTTGAAAAACTTTGCCGGAAGTTTTGCAAAACTTTTCCCGAGTATTAACGACGTGTTGAGTGAAGCATTGCGACGCATGAAGAATTTATTAGTGACATGTCATGCTTCGGCCTTTGACACCTTCTTGCCGAAGAGCTTGTCGATGATGATGGTGACAGCGCCGTCGCCA
>JAUNQM010000278.1 GCA_030536165.1 Prevotellaceae bacterium
CATATAAATTTATGTCACAAATGAAGGTAAAAGTAAAGCCGTTTTCAATTCCTAATGGCTATATTCCCTCCCAAGCAGAAGTAATAAGATATTCAAAGATATGGATTGGATCTGGAGCTGATATAATTGAAAATGCATTAAATAAAATATTCTTTGATCTATGTCCATATAACAAAGAAATTGAAGATGTTTTACTTAAATGCTCAACCCTAAATAACTTTTACAGCACAAATATCTATGATATATTAAAAATGTCAGTACATATTCGTAATATTCATAACATAGATTCGAGACTAAAGCATTACGATGCAGATTTAGTCAATGAAATAGCAAAGGTAGATGAAAATCATACATTCTATAGCTTCGCAACCAAATTCTGCAGTCACCACAATCCGAAAGATTATGCTATTTATGACAGCTATGTTGAAAGAACTCTTCTGCATTTTCAGAAAAGAGATAATTTCTATGGTCATAGGCTCAAGCAAAGCGACTTAAGAGATTATTCTATATTTAGGAATGTTCTATTAAAATTCTGCGAGTATTACGGTATTAATTGCCAATCAAATATGAAAGAAATAGACAAGTATCTATGGCAGTTAGGAAAGAAATACTTTAGCCCTTATCCCATTGCAAGGACAAATGAGATGATTTCATATCTAAAAAATCATGGTATTACATTAGAACAAGATACGACTGATAACAATTTATTTCAAACGCAAGAACTAATGTTAAGGGAGGCTCGAGAAGTTATTTCCCTTGCAAAAATCGACCATTGTTCTTAAAACAAGGACACATAGTAAGTGACGGCAAAAGACAACCGTATTATTCGGGTTGGTTTTCTATGTTTTTAAAGCCTTTTTTCTATATGAATGGCCTATATTTTCTATATTGTTTCTCCACGTTTCTTAATGCATCCTATTCAATGTTGATTCTCCATTGCTTGTATGCGATGCCGCGGGCACCGAAGCCTTCTTTCTGATGGGCAAGCGACGCATTGAGCACGTGTCCGCCGTCTTCGTTGGATGTTCCGAGGTCGAAGTATAGGGTGTGCCCATCGTTACGGTATTTTTCGATGAGTGTCTGATAGATATAATCCATGACATGATTGCTGTAGCCTACCTCTGTGGCATGGCCATATTGCGAGTGCGCTACCTGATCTGTGACAAAGAGCAGCACGCCGCCCTCTGCCTCGCCTGCGGTGTTGTAGGCTATGTAGCACTTGATGTTGTCTGGGAAAAGTGCTTTGAGTCGAGCCATTTCTTCGAGCGTGTGCACCGGTTTTGCGTCGTGATGCAGGGCAAGACTTGTCTCAAGTATAGGCCAGAACACGGAGAGGTCGTAGGTCTCGTCGAGACGATACCTCATTGTGCATGCCTTCTTGAACCTTTGCATACGGTCTCTTTTCGGCGCAGGTGTTTGTGGCGAGTGGAGTGGCATGGTGCTTGCTATGTTGCAGACTTCAATCACGGCATTGTGTCGCCATAGGGCGTATTCGTCTTCTTGCGACGGACAACGATGGTAGATTGTAGGCACTTGCTTATAGTGGAATGTGGTGAAGTTGTTGGCCTTGAGATAGTCGATGATACTGTCGAACATGCCCATAACTTCGTTGATTCCTTGCTTCGACGATAGTACAAGACCGCCATACGTCAGTCCTTGATGGGAGTGGAGCTGGCCTCTCCTTATCCCTCCTCGAAGGGAAGGGGATTGCGAATCCTGAACTTCATTTGCGGGAAGCAGTGCCACGAGTTTGTCTTTGTCGTCAAAGAATAGGAGAGAATGGTCGGTGAAGCGGTCGCTATGGTACTCCATGAAGTCGCGCTTGAGAATGAATGTTCCATTCTTTGATGCCTCGACAAATTCATCCCATCTTGACTTGTCGTCGGAGGTGTATCTCTTTATTTTGTACATGGTCGTTATTTATATTAACTTCTTGAACTGATTATTGTAGTTAAGGAGTTAAGACATGTGTTTTGTATCTTAAACCGTTTAATGCTACAGCCTTTTTGCTGTTTTATACATTTCTACATACTGCTTTGCTACCTTGATGTAGTCGTGGTGGCGGCGTATGTATTCCACGCTTTGCTGCTGGAGCATCGGCAATTCTTTGCTTTTTGCTACGAGACGATGCAGCTGCTTATATACATCCTGCTCATTAGGTTGCACATTGATGATTGGCCGCAGTTCGTTTTCTCCGAGTATTTCGTAGTTTTCTTCTTCACCACCGCCTACGAGGACTTTGCCTTTGCTCATTGCAAGGAGACCGTTCATTGCCGGTGTGTATGAGTATATCTGGTCGAGCACAACGTCGGCTCTGTTCATCATCTTCTCATATTCATCGAAAGGAACTCCTTCGGCTCTGATTATCTCAACTTTGTCGGGATGCTCGTTTTGCAGCTTTATCAACGCGCGCCACATGATATCCGTTCCTTTATATGTGCTGCGACTTTTGCTGATGCCGATGAAGAACTTTATCTTTTGTTGATTTGTGCTTTGAACCTCTGGAGCGTTTGGAATCTTTATAGGATATGGAATGAAGGTTGTCTTCTGTGGAAATACTGGGCGATAGCAAACGTCGTACTCGTACAATCCCGATACGATTCCGTCGCAGTCGTAGGCTATATATTTGTTGAGGCGTTCCTTCTCTGTTCCCAACCAGTCAATGTATTCGCGTTCTGCAGGTGGGTCGTGGCGGATAGTGTCGCCTATGTTGAAGTCGCTATATCGGAGAGGCTTTGAGGTGATGCAAGTGTTCACCCAATAGTAGTCCATGCCAAATGCACCCATGAACATCTTTCCATTATGCTTCCTGAGGTATTTGTAGGTAGGGAAAATCCTCTCGGCCTTTAGTTCGAGGAACATAGGGTTGATGATTTGCACCACATCGTAGCCACGAAGCCGTGGCAGTATGGTAAGCAGTTTTGCAAAGTATTTTATGCCTCCTATTTTTGTCGGCACTCGCACGAGGTCGATGTCGCGAGGGTAGTCCTTCCAGAAGTCTCCGTTAGATAGCAATGTTACCTTATGACCGAGTTCCCTGAGTCCTTCGGCCAATGTTGCGTGTACGTTGCTATATTCTCCAAGAAGAAGTATTTTCATATATTCATTTATACAAGTTATACTTGTCGTTTATTTTGTCTCACGCAGAGGAGCTCTCCTCCATCTCCCCTCAGTAGGGGAAAAGGTTGTGGGTTGCCGGTTATGGGTTGTCGGTTTTAACCAATAACCTAAAACCAATAA
>JAUNQM010000279.1 GCA_030536165.1 Prevotellaceae bacterium
GAATCTTGAAACCGAGAACCCACCAACCGACAACCATCAACCTTCTTCCCTTCGGGGGGGAGATGGAGGGGCTCCTTAAACTTGAGACATGAACACATTGATGCAGTCAATAGATTGGAATGCCTTAGGGACGTTGTTTACCTACGACCCTAAACAGCCGTTGCTATTCAGCAGCGCACTGTTCATGTTCTTGTTCCTGGCGTTCACGCTCGTCTATGGACTGCTGCACAAGCAACAGACGCTGCGACTCTTGTTCATCACCCTCTTCTCCTACTACTTCTACTACAAGAGCAGCGGCACGTGCTTCTTGCTCCTTTTGATAGTCACCGCCACCGACTGGATGCTCGGTGCTGCAATAGGCAAAGCCAGACAAAATGCTGATGGCAAGCAAAAAGCGCGTTGGCTTGTAGCCGCAAGTTGCGTGGTTGACCTCGGTCTGCTGGCATATTTCAAATACACAAACTTCCTCGCATCGACCTTCGCATCACTTGCAGGATGGCATTTCCAGACGCTCGACATCGTGCTGCCAGTGGGCATCAGTTTCTACACCTTCCAAAGCCTCAGCTACACAATAGATATCTATAAAGGTAAGGTCGAGCCTGTGAAAAGCTTCCTCGACTACGCCTTCTTCGTGTCGTTCTTCCCTCTGCTTGTGGCAGGACCGATAGTCAAGGCGCACACATTCATTCCGCAGATACGCCGACGAGTGGTAATATCAAGCACAATGTTTGCCACCGGCGTGGCAATGATTGCCGTGGGATTGTTTAAGAAAGCCGTCATCAGCGACTACATTAGCCTTAACTTTGTTGACCGCATATTCGACAATCCATCGCTCTACAGCGGTATAGAAAACCTCCTCGGGCTCTATGGCTACGCAGTCCAAATCTATTGCGACTTCTCTGGTTACAGCGACATGGCTATCGGTATTGCCATACTGCTTGGCTTCCATGTTCCGCTCAACTTCAACGACCCATACACGAGTACATCGGTCAGCGACTTCTGGCGTCGTTGGCATATTTCGCTCTCAACGTGGCTGCGCGACTACGTCTATATTCCTCTCGGCGGTAACCGTCGAGGGAAAGTGCGCACATACGTCAACAGCCTAATCACTATGCTGCTGTGCGGACTGTGGCACGGTGCGGCATTCAACTTCATAATCTGGGGTTTGCTTCATGGCGTTGCCGTTGCCATTCATAAATTCTCACGCGAGAACATATTCCATCACGACCGTCATTACGTCTCTCGCGGATGGAAACGATGGGGAGCAACAATCATCACCTTCCATTTCGTCACGTTCTGCTGGATGATATTCCGTATGCCAGACATGGACGTCTGTATGGTCATGCTGCGAAAAATTTTCACCGACCTGCACCCTGAACTATTCTTTGAAATCGTATCTTCTTACAAAGAAGTCTTCATACTCATACTCATCGGACTGGCATCGCAATGGCTTCCGCGACAGACGTCGAACCGCCTCGTGGCTTTACTCTCGCGCAAAAGCATCATTGTGCATGCGCTGATACTAATCGTTGTTATCTATATTGTAATACAGGTGAAAGGCAGCGACATACAGCCGTTCATCTATTTCCAATTCTAATTAATTCAATATGCGGTTTTGCGGTTATACGGTTGGACGGTTATGAGGCTATACGGTTTGACACTTGAAATTGAAACTAATATCAAATAAAAAAAATGAAAAAAGTAATACTTACTACATTTGTAGCTATCATCAGTCAGCTCGCGTTCTCACAGGAAGTTTCCGACTCTGCCTACTGGGAGCCTGTCATGAATGCTATCATCTTCAACGAAAGTCGAGGAAACGTCAATGCACGCAACGGCATCTATCTTGGTCCGATGCAGATTAGCCCAGCACTCGTCAATGGTTGCAACGGCATATTGAAGAGTCAAGGTTCATCGAAGTCGTTTACACTCAACGACCGACGCAGCATTGAGAAGTCGAAAGAAATGTTTATGCTCATCATGTCGAAATACAACCCTGAGCGCGACATCGACAAGGCTTGTCGCATCTGGGCTGGCGGTGTGAAATATTCAGTGAAAGGCACGCAAGGCTTTGTCAACCGTATTCGAAACATCATGAAACGTCAGGCGAATGAGAATTAGGAGCATATTCCTCACTATATTATTCGCGTGCGTTGCTGCAGTCATGACTGCCCAACACATCAGCTACCGCCCTACCCCACACTACGGACAGCGCGTAGATGAGTTTGAGAAGCAGCCACCTATCGACAGCACCGACATAGTGATGCTCGGCAACAGCCTCACTGAGAACGCAAAGGACTGGAACCAATGGCTGCGCACAGACGGATGCGTGCTCAACCGTGGCATCATAGGCGACACGGCAAAAGGCATTCTTGCACGACTGTCACAGATACTGCCAGGCAGACCGAAGGCAATCTTTCTTATGTGCGGCATCAACGACGTCAGTCACGGACTCTCACCCGAAGCCGTCTTCTCGCTATGCCGCCAGGTCATCGACTCCATTCGCAACGGCTCGCCTACAACAAAGCTGTACGTAGAAAGCCTTTTGCCAATCCTTGAAAACTCGCGTTGGAAGTCGTTGCACGGCAAGACAAACGACATCGCCGCAATCAACACTATGCTGCAAGACTATTGTCAGCAGAACGGCATCACCTTCATCGACCTGTTCCACAAGTTTACACGAGGTGACTCTAACGTGCTCGACCAGCCATACTCCGCCGACGGTCTTCACGTCACACGTTTCGGCTACAAGGTATGGGCATCAGAGCTGCGCCCTTACATCAAGGAAATCACAGGAAAGCGATTTACATTGTTACAGCAGCCATAACAATTAGGAACAAAAAAACGGACAGATGCACACATTGAAGTATGCATCTGCCCGTATTGTAATTGAGAAATCGTGGAGCTAGAGGGAGTCGAACCCTCGTCCAAACGAGGAAACCATACGCTTTCTACACGCTTATTCCAGCTTAGGTTTTCGAGAGACAGCAAGACCTGGACTACCAACTGCCTCCTTATCCTCTAAATCTTCACCATGACGGCGAGGCACGCCACGGCTATTCCCGAATTTACGATGCACCACTTGACCAAATTGCTTCGGAACAAGAGCCCTTTGAGTGATGTCTCGTCCCATCAACTGTTGACAGGATAAGCCAGTAACCTACTGTACTTCGGTCAGGCAGCGAGAGCGTAAGTATTTTCGCCAATTAAATTTGATGACAGCTGAGATTAAGGAGC
>JAUNQM010000280.1 GCA_030536165.1 Prevotellaceae bacterium
GTGTTTTGCGGTTTGAACTTGGGGGCTACCCTTTCTTTGGCTTTTTGTTAAACTTCCAGGCTATGCGAACCAAACCGTATGATGGTATCACGTTGTAGAATGTTTCGGTCTTTCCTTGTGCGTTAATGTAGCGACGAATATTCGACAATTTGCCGAGGAAATCGAAGCCGTCAACATGTATGAGCAGATTGCCTTTCATCAGTTTCTTGGTTAGACGTGCATTCCACACAAACTCATCGGTATTCATCGAACTATCATTGTAGCCACGACGCGAATACATTGTTACGTCGGTCGATACCTGCAAGTCCCACGGCAACTCCACTTGTGCTGTAAGACCATAGTCGAAGTCCCACACGTTTAATGTTATGAAGTCTGTTCGGTCCGAAGTCGAGCGCTGATAGTGCATATTCCCCTTCGCAGCAATCTCAATCTTGTCGGTAGGTCGGAAGGTCAGCCCAACCGAATTGTCGATGTAACTCGACCCTACCACTGACTCCTTTGCACCTATGACTGGGTCTGTGCCATTGAGGTCAACCGAATGGTTATACCTATAGTTCACTCTGTCGAACACTCTCCACTTCTCTAATGAATCCAATGCAAAATCTATGCCAGAATTGAAACTTACGTTCCAGTTACCGTTCACGTTCTCCGGTTTGTAGGTTCTACCGCCGGTCTCCTTATTATATATGTATCCGTATGCCGACGAATTCTGCGTTATCTGCCAGTTGCCACCTACGTTAAAGAGGAGGCTACGACCAAACTTATTTCTATAGCCCGCGTTGAAATTGTGCGTTGTAGTGTTCTTGAGGTCTGGGTTACTCTTGAGTATTACGAGTGGATTGTTGGTATATGATGTATTGATAAGGTTTGTCATTCCTGGCGCACTTGTGTTCATGTTGTAAGAGGCATTGATGGTCATTCCGCGCTTGTTGTTTACCTTATAGAACTGAACCGTCGGCTGGAAGAATACCGTATTGCGGCTGAACAAAGTGTCGATGTTATCTCCCTGCCAATAGTCGAGCGTCTCTTTCTTTATTGGCAAAGAAAGGTTGAAAGTTAAATAGCGATAAGTGCCCTTATCCCTATAGTTGACAAACGTATAATGCAGCGTAGGACTCTGTGTCGTAGTTGTTGTGGTTGAACGAATGCTGTTTTCCGTGTCGAGAGCCATAATCATCTCTTCCTCCGACGGCAGCATGCCTATCGTATTTTCCGTGTCCTCACCCCACCCTTGCAATCGATTGAGCAGATACATGTTGTTGTCAGAGCGTTCCCTGACGTACGAGAAGTAATAATAAAAGTTTATATTGTTGGCTATGCTGTCTTTCGAACTCAGGTTTATACTCATTGTTGGGGTGACTGTGAAACTATTCTTCTCGTTCATCGTCGGGTTAAACCTATTTGTGAAGTCGGTTGGCATATCCGAACTCGGGAAATCGAGGCGGTTATGGTTGAAAGCATCCTCCTTCTTTCTTGTGTAGTCATAGTTCACGGCTACCTCGAAATCGAACACATCATTATGAGCCGGAGAGAAATTAAAGTCTGCGTGGGTGCCCGCATTTGTCCAGTCGCCTATTCCCTTCGTGCTTGTTATCTGCCTGTTGATGGCATATTTCTTCAGCAAGCCGCCAGCATTCGGTGCAGCGATGCTGTCCATCCAGTCCTTGCCCCATTGCTCTGCCACGTCGGCATTGAGCGTTGTGCTTGCCGTCATGCTGTGATTATCCCACTTCAGGTATTGGAACCGTGGGGATATTAACATAGCATAATACTTATACCATTTGCCTGGCTCTTTTGTGCGATAATAGATTTCGTGGTTTGTATCGAAGCGAACATCGTAGCTCAGTTTCTTATAGAACGACCGACCGTAAGTGTCGCCGCCTTCGAGGAAAGTCTGTTGGTTTTCGTGATTTCTGTCGTCGCTTTCCTTGTAGTATGTATTAGCCGAACCTTTGTAGCGGAAATGTTCCCAGCTGCCCGTGGTGTATGTCGCACCAGCCTTATATGTTTCCATAAGTCCCTGCGACTGCGTCAGCGGCGACCACTCACCTTTTTCGCCTGGCGTGCGGTCGTCGTTGAGGTTGTTGGCGTTGGCGTAAAGCATAAGTTGCGACTTGTCTGAATAACGCAGACCAAAGAGACGTCCCATGAACTTACTGCTTAGCTTGCCGTCCTCATCTTTGTAGAAACTTGTGCCAAGACCGCCCTCAGCATTCATCATCCAACCTTTATTGTACTCACGCTTCAACTTCACGTTCATCACGAGTTCCTTTTTCTCCGACTTCTCGTGATTTGTTCCCTTTGTCTTCTCTGGCGTACGTTCGTACGACTGGATGCTTTTCACCATGTAGGCAGGCATGTTTTCAAGCATCAGTTCGCGGTCTGAGTCGAAGAAATCCTTGCCGTTGAGCAACAGGGCATCGACCTTCTGTCCGTTTACCGTAATCTCCCCACCATCTTTTAGTTCCACTCCAGGCATCTTCTTTATGAGTGCGCTCATCATCGACCCCTCTGAAAGGTTGAAGGCGTCTGCGTTGTAGGTCAGCGTGTCGCCGTCCATGTAGAACTTCAGTTTCGTGGCTTTCACCACCACTTCTCCCAGTTCCACTTCAAGCCCCTTCTGTATGCGACGCAAATACTGAGTCTTCAGTTCCATATAACGCTCGTTCTTGTAGAACTTCGCGATGGAGAACGGCACGTATTTCGTGGTGTAGTCTTGGGCCTTAAGTTCAAAGAGATAGTCGCCTGGCTGCTTAAGTTTTGCTAACGCATAAGACTCACGCTTGCCGTCGTAGCGCTTCTCCACTCGTATGCCGAGCGTATCAACCATAGAACTATCCTTCGCCATAAGAATCCTTCCCGTCAGTGTGGAGTCGATACCGTCGTGCGAAATATGATCCTTCACTTGCATATACACAGTAAGAGTTTTCTCTTTCTTCCCGCTGGAAGAAGACGCATCAGATTCACCCTGCGCGTATGTCATCATCGCCACGCAGAGCAGTAAAAGCATTGATGTAAGTGTTTTTTTCATGATTTTTCTTTCGTTATCCCGTGCCTAACACGAGATTTATTTCATTTTTGCTCTTTCGTCATCCTACACTTTGTTTAGGATTTCATTCACTTTTCTTCATACGTCATCCTGAACTCCGCTTGCGCCTGAGCACCTACTGGAGCGCAAGAATCGGCTCTGCCGCTTTT
>JAUNQM010000281.1 GCA_030536165.1 Prevotellaceae bacterium
TACATGCTACATGCTACTCCACGTGAATCCAATCAACATCGATGAAGCCGCGGTCGGCATTGCCGGCTGGTTCTTCGGCGAAGAAACCATATTTAGCTCCAATCCACACACCTTCACGCATCTTAAACGGCTTGCCACACTCAGTGAACTTCTTGCCGTCGATGCTGTAGGCAAACGTCATCATGCCGCCCTTTGCCACCTTCAGACGCAAGTACATTTCCATGTAAATGGCAGCCTTGTATTGCACCTTGTCCTTTGCCGTCGGGTTGAAAGTCTTTATTATTTCAGTCGTTTCAGGCTTTCCTCGGTCGGCATTAAGGCAAGTAATCTGCTCCAAGTTGAACTTCTCTCCTACCCTATGAATAGCCAGAGCCGAATAGTCGCGTCCCATCATTATCATTCCAGCCCATTGATTGTCTGCCTTCGATGCAAACTTAACCTTTGCCGTGGCTGTGAACTCATCGGCAGTGGTCTTCTGCAAGAGAAGGTTTGGTGCTTCGTGAAGATTGACGAACTTGTCAGAAAGTTTGTTTGTATAGATGCGGAAATAGCCGTCGGCTGTTGGCATTCCGTACCATTCATGATAGTTTGCGTGCCATTCCCATTGCTTACCCATAAAAGGAGTGTTGAACTCGTCACTCTCAACAGGATTGTTCACAGCGCAGGCAGGGAGGTTCGGCTTCTTGTGTTTCAACACTGGCTCCCCTACTCCATCACCATCCTTGTCGATGCCAATCACAGGCCAGCCATTCTTCCAAGTCATTGGTTCGAGATGAACCACACGACCATAGCAGCCCTTGTCCTGGAAGTGCATGAACCAGTCTTCGCCATTAGTCAGATGCACCCATCCGCCTTGATGAGGACCATTTACGTTGGTCTTGCCCTTGTCCATCACTCGTTTGTATTCGTATGGACCGAAAGGACTCTTTGCACGTGCAGCCATCTGCCATCCGTTTTCCACGCCTCCTGCTGGCCACATTATCCAATAGTAGCCGTTGTACTTATAGAACTTAGGGCCTTCAGATGTAAAGTTGCCATTCATGTTTCCGTCAAAGACGATTGTCGGATTTCCTATTGCCTTAGTTCCGTCGGCAGAGAGTTCGCGTACCATAAGGACAGAGTTGATGTGCATCCTCGAAGCAGCGTAGGCATTAACAAGATAGCAACGGCCATCTTCATCCCACAAAGGAGTGGTATCGATGAGTCCCTTGCCTGGAACAACACAAATCGGTTCGTCCCACTTGCCGTAAGGGTCTTTCGTCTTCACCATCATCACGCCGTGGTCAGGATCACCCCAATAGATGTAGAACTCACCATTGTGGAATCGAATCGAAGGAGCCCACACACCCTTGCCGTGCTGAGGCGTGTCGAAGAAGTCTTCTGGGTATTGCTTGTCGAGTGCGTAGTTAATTATCTCCCAGTTTACGAGGTCTTTTGAGTGGAGAATAGGCAGCCCTGGGATGCAGTTGAAACTGCTTGCAGTCATGTAGAAGTCGTCTCCGACCACACACACGTCGGGGTCGCTGTAGTCGGCATTGATTACAGGATTGGTGTATGTTCCGTCACCATTGTCCGGACTCCACACCTTGCTCACGTATTGTGCACTTGCCATTAAAGGCATCAACACTGAAATAACCAACAAAATTTTCTTCATAGTTATAAGTTTTGCTTTTTATACTTTCTTTTATTTTTCCACTTTTTATGTTCTCATAAACCATCAGGGCTACATACCCCATTGTGCGTCGTAGGTTTACCTCTACGCATGGATGCACCTTGTATTGCCCCGCGTCTTCAAGAATCATCATATCAACACCGAAAGGCGTGTCAATCGTCAAATCCTTTAGCCTTGTGTTCATTTCGGCAATAATCGCATCTCTGATAGCATCAATAAGGCTTAAATTCACATAATGCGACACAAGATTGCGTTTGTACGACTCGCTTGCCACAAGGTTGCCTGCGTATGCACTGCCATCGTTTGAGTTGTTGAAAAGGGACAGTCCGAGGTATTTCGTTGTTCCATTCTTCCATTCAAACTCAAGTGCGAAGTCTTTTACCTTATTTATATAATAAGGCTCGACCATTATTCCGCCTTGCGTATCAATAATCTTTCGCGCCCATGCCAGCGACCTTTCGTCTAAAAGTCTTATTCCTCTGCCGCTTGAACTCCACGGCGCTTTCATCATAAATTTAGACGCACCCTGCTGCAAAAAACTACATAATTCTTCATATTTTTCAATGTATGCAGCCTCGCCTATGGTGTTTTCAATCTTGCAAAGCGCTGAAAGTAAAGACGAATATTGACTTCTGCTCGACAGGTTCTTCAATACTTCTATTTCTTCTGATGTAGGTAAAGATGAATCATTCACACCAAGTTTCTGCAGTTTTTTTCTTAAATATTCATCCCATCCCCACGGCTCGACGCTCGTTATCGAAGCGTAGTCAAAGCCTCCATCTATGTTGTCCGACGTAAGCACGGCACCAACTTCATCGCGCCAGAAATCAGCGATCCAACCCATTTCACGCCACATTTTCACAGCAATAGCTGGCGGGGTAAAAGGCTTTTTCCCGTATGGTAATGCAATATCGTGACTTGGATTGAAAATGCAAAGTTTCATATCGTTTGCAAACTTACATAAATATTCCGAAATAAGCAAAAAAAATGTGAATTGATTGTCTCACGACACTCAATTCACTACCTTAATAATCTAATACCATGAAAAACACGATGCAAAAATAATAACTCCATGCCAAAAACCACAACAAACACGCAACATTTTAAACTTTTTTAACTCTATTTCTTACATTTTCGGTCTAAAACCATAAAAAACGCCCATTTTAACGAGCATTTTCGTGCGGTTAATGCAACACCTACAACGAACCGATTTTTATAGTTTTGACACGATTTTTACATAATTTACTCGATTTTGACATAGATTTTCATTATTTCAACATTCAAGTATCAAAATCTCGGCTACAGGAGTGTTTTATTGAGATATGCTTTGTAACAGCTCTCCACACCTAAGGTGTTTCTGCCGTCACACCTAAGGTGTCAGTGGTGTTCACACCTCAGGTGTTCGCAATGTAACACCTAAGGTATGAAGGCCTAAAATATGCGACATAAGTTACTCTGATACAGTTTTTATAGTTACTATAGTTATTTATTATCTCTATCGAAAATATTTTGTGGAAAGCAGGAC
>JAUNQM010000282.1 GCA_030536165.1 Prevotellaceae bacterium
AAGACTTATCATAAAACGTAACACTGTATTAATAAATAGACAAAAGACATTAGAAGAATTATGAAACTATTCAATAGGTTTTTCAGTAGATTACCAGAGAATTTGATTATCTCCAACCGTGTGAAAGAAATTCACAGTGGTAAGTATAATGGGAATGAGCATATAATTTCCGTAACCGTTCCTGGGACTGTTAAACGAATTGGTTCACATGCATTTGCAGGTTGCAAGAATCTTGAAACTGTCATCCTGCATGAGTAAATTGAGGCGATTGAATCTAATGTGTTTGAAGGTTGTACAAAATTACGTGAGGTGGTATATCCCGACAGCGTTAAGGAGTATCAAGGCGGGACTTTTATAGACACAAATTTGGAAGCACCAGTATTAAATGCGTCTGGAACTATCCTTGTATATTGCCCTCCTTCCGTATCAGGGAATGAATGGACAGTGTTTGAATCTGTCAAAGTTCTTGGTAAGCATGCAATCATAGATCAAACAAATCTCAAAGTACTCCATTTGCCAGAGGGATTGGAAAAAATAGAGTATAGGGCTATTGTTGACTGTGGTATTCGTGAACTTACTATTCCTTTTTCTGTCAAGGAAGTGTGTAAAAACGCGATATTTGGATGTGACATGTTAGAAACGGTTACTATTCTCAACCCTGATACGATATTTGCAGATGGAGCTATTAGGTGGTGTAAAAAACTGGAGAACATCAATTGGGCAGGAAAAATAAGATATGATCAGATTTGTCATCTAAAAGGAGAACCATTTCTTATACAACATACGGAAGACCCTGCAAACCTGAACCACTGTTCTGACTTGAAATTCCAAAATCTAATTAAAAGATGCTCTGTTGGAGATTCCGATGCTATGCAAGAGCTTTCTGTTTTCTTCGAGCAATGGTCGAACAAAGAAAATGCCTCTCCGTTCTATGTCCGTGCGTCTAATCACTGGCGATACAAGGCTTACTGTAAAGGGAACAAGCAGGCTGCAGATTGGTTCAATCGTTTCTTTTCCGAACACCCATGGGAGCGATTGGAGTCCATTGTGTTTGACAATTATTGTGAAGGTGAAATTAATGGTACATATCTGAACGATTTAGGCTATGCGTTTTTCGACCCCGATGAAGGCTATTCTATCCGATTGTGCGAGGACTATCCTGAATTAGTGATTGCTTCCGCCTATGACAGTTGGGATTCTCCTGATGATGGATTTGGCTCTGAAACTGATTATAACTGGTGGTTCCTTGATGAAAACATGCAACAGATACCTGGTACAAAATGCGTCAATGCCTCATTTCGTGAAATGAGTTCTTGTGGTCAATTTTCTGAGGAAGAAGCACGCGCCATTGAAATTTTGAAGCAAGCGAAATCAAAGTTGTGATGCTATTCTGCATATCAACAAGCAGTGCTGTCATCTTAGTCCAAAGATTGCATAATAGCCAGGTAAAAACCTTCTAATAACATATGAAACATCGTAGGGAAAAAGTAGGAAAATTCCTACAAAAACAGGGAGAATCCTTTGCTCATATCACTAAAAATGACATCTTTCCCAGAACTTGCGTATGTTTTTGAATAAAGATGTGCTTGCTATTCAACCCTAAAAATGCGTTTTAGTTTGTCTGCTTCTTCTTTCAGCTTTTGAGGATTCATCTTCGCCAATTTCTTCAAGTTGAGCAGTTTCCACTGCACTGACGGATATTCCTTGAAATACTCAAACTCATATCCTTCCCAATCAGGCTCGGCAAGTTCAAAACTGACAAGGAAGTGTTTGTCGGCATCGGTCATTAGATTGTTCACCTCCGCAATAAGTTTTGTGCGTGTTTCTTCAAACTCTTCGTATGTGAAAGGTGTGTCTGTCATTCCTTCAAACTGATTTTCCATTGCTTCACGCTGGTCTATCAGGCTGGGAGCAAAGGACTCGTAAATAGGTCTGTCACTTCCAAGTAGGCAGAAGATAAACCCTTCGCGACACTGTGCCATCGGTAACTCCATGTATTTCACATCAAACAAGTCACGAGGATGTTGCCGGGATAATGCTGCAGCAATCTTGCCTCCATATAACAGCGTTAAAGGTACAATGTTTGCTTCGCAGTAAAGCGAGAACTCTTCCTGGGCTTTGTCGCTTAGCGGTATTGTCAGCACATCGCCACCGACAATGCCACGCTTTGTCTGGTTTACTTCGATTTTTACCTGTTTACCTCGATATTCGCATAGCAGTTTGCAAGTGCTGAAATTCGGAACGATGTGCATGCCCTTGAATGCTTTCTTTGCTTTTTCAGAGATAGACTTCAAGTGATTGTTGATGTCATCAAGACTCGTTGTTCTGCCACTGAGAGGAATGTATGTCAAGTCAATGTCAACTGAGTAGCGCGGCAGATTCTTCAGAAACAGATTGATGGCAGTTCCTCCGTGTATGGCAAACACTCCTTCCTCCATTACGATCGGGATAAGTCGAAGCAACAACTCTACCTTCTGGGCGTAAACGTGGGTATTTGTATTCTGGCTATTCATATTCTGCAAGTTCTTTTGGAATGGTCATGTTATATTTGCTTATATATTTGCCTGTTGGTGATACCATATATCTGTATGTGCCAAGGGTTATATTGTCCACCTTCAAAGCTTTGAACCACGGATGATTGGCTTTTTCCGCCATATAAAGGAACAGCCGTTTTACCTTCTGCGAAGTGCATATTTCCAATAACTGCTGTATCAGTTTAGGACGCAGCGTAGTGAGGCTCTCCATTATATAATAGATGTCAAGAAGGGAAGATGCTGCATCTGGCAGGTTGAGACATTCCAGTATGGCACGTTCTGGCGATGAAACAAGTAGTTTTCTTCCATCAACCGTCAGTGGCTCAACTCCGAACCCCCCTTCACCTAAAAAGGATGTAGTCATATACTTTACAGACATGTCCCAATCTTCATTTAACAACCATGATGGTAACCTGTTGTTGGAATCTGTAAAGAGGTATGCCTTGGGCTTTCCCATCGAAACATAATGGGAGTAACCACGGAAGTCAAGTGCCGTGAATGCTCCTATGATGCATTGCCTGTTTAGCTGCTGGTTGTATGATGTAATTGCATCTATCAGCATTGGGGCTGCGCCTTGCAACTTATACACGCCCTTGGATAACCTTATGAGCCATCCACTCTTCATGTATGAATGCTGTGCCTTTACGTCC
>JAUNQM010000283.1 GCA_030536165.1 Prevotellaceae bacterium
GCATCTATACCTTCTACACCATATTGCAAGAACGAAAAAGGTCAGGGTCCTGTATTCAACAACTCATTGTTCGAAGACTTCTGCGAATTCGGTCTTGGTATGGCACTTGGTAATAAGAAGATGAAAGAGCGCATCACATGCCTGCTCAATCAGATGATTGAATCTGACAAGGCATCTGACGAATACAAGGAAGCTGCTAAGGAATGGATTGCAAACAAAGACAATGCTGAAGGCTCAAAGGCTGCTGCTGCAAAACTGAAGCCACTGATTGCCGCAAGCGCAGCAAAGGGATGCCCTGTTTGCAAGGAACTCCAGACTCTCGACCACTATCTCGTAAAGCGTAGCCAGTGGATTATCGGTGGTGACGGTGCTTCTTACGATATTGGTTACGGCGGTCTCGACCACGTGATTGCTTCAGGTGAAGATGTTAACATCCTCGTTCTCGATACAGAGGTTTATTCTAACACAGGCGGTCAGTCTTCAAAGGCTACTCCACTCGGTGCTATCGCACAGTTCGCAGCACAGGGTAAGCGCATCCGCAAGAAAGACCTCGGCATGATTGCAACTACTTATGGTTACGTTTATGTAGCACAGGTTGCAATGGGTGCTGACCATGCACAGACATTGAAGGCATTCCGCGAGGCTGAGGCTTACCACGGACCATCAATCGTCATTGCTTACGCTCCATGTATCAACCACGGTCTGAAGGCTAAGGGTGGCATGGGCAAGAGCCAGGCTGAAGAGGCAAAGGCTGTTGAATGTGGTTACTGGCATCTGTGGCGTTTCAACCCAGAATTGGCAGCACAGGGCAAGAATCCATTCTCACTCGACTCTAAGGAGCCTCAGTGGGATAAGTTCCAAGACTTCCTCATGGGTGAAGTTCGTTACCTCTCAGTAAAGAAGGCTTATCCAAACGAGGCAGCTGAACTCTTCAAGGAGGCACAGCGCATGGCTCATCTGCGTTACAACTCATATCTCCGCAAGGCAGCTGAGGATTGGACAGCAGATGCAGAAGTATAAATAAGGTTTAAGGTTGTCGGTTTTGGGTTATAGGTTAATAACCCGAAGCCGGCAATACACCTATATATATAATAAAGGCGCTTCGCGTGTTTGCGAAGCGCCTTTATTTTTATATTTATCTCTGCTTTACGAATACAAGTAGCGGCGAATACTGTTCTTTGCGGTCTTTGAGAACTCCTCGTTGCGGATTTCTATCTTTGACAATTTATAGTATGAAGGCAATTCTGCATTGAGCGAACTGAGGTTTTCAGCCATCACACTTTCAAGGTCACTGTCCTCAAGCCCAAGTTTCCTTGCTTCTTCAAAGTCTGGATAAACCAACCCGACAAGTTTGTCTTCGCGCTGCACGACAACACATTCCGTTACCAGCGCCTTTGAGTTCAGTTTGTCTTCTATTTCTTCAGGGTAGATATTCTGCCCATTTGCACTCAATAGCATGTTCTTGCTACGACCTTTGATGAATACATTTCCTTCGCTGTCTAATACACCGAGGTCGCCTGTATGGAACCATCCGTCGGCATCAATTGATTCGCGGGTCAGTTCTTCATCCTTGTAATAGCCAAGCATAACGTTAAGTCCACGCACGAGGATTTCACCTGGGATGTTGTATGGGTCAGGACTTTCGATGTTTAATTCCATGTGAACGACACACTTGCCGCAACTACCTGGCACGAACCTCTGCCAATCTTCATAGCAGATAATTGGCGCACATTCGGTTGCGCCATAGCCTATCGTTATAGGGAAGTTGATGCGATGCAAGAAAGATTCCACCTCCTGACTGATACCAGCACCGCCAATTATTATCTCGTAGAAGTTTCCTCCGAACAAATCCTTCACTTCCTCGCAAATGCGGTCGCGTATCTTCTTACCTATGCCTGGAGTGTTGAGAAGCAGTCGCATACGGTTTGTCTGCAATGCAGGCATCACTTTCTTCTTGACTATCTTCTCGATGATAAGCGGTACAGAGATGATAATGCGCGGACGGATTTCGCTGAATGCCTTGAGTATAACAGCTGGCGATGGTACGCGCGAGAGAAAACACGTGTGGCATCCAAGAATGAACTCGTAGATGAGTTCAAACGTCATGCCATACATGTGTGCAAGCGGTAGGATGCTGATTACTTTGTCGCCTGGATGAAGGTATGGATTCATCACTTTCGTTGCGAAATCGTAGTTACTCCACATTGCACGGTAAGGAAGCATAACGCCCTTTGAATGTCCTGTCGTGCCACTTGTGTAATTTATAAGTGCGAGGTCGTCAGGCTTTTGCTCCTTATAGCAAGTGAAGTTCTCTGGCTCAAATTCCTTCGGCCAGCGAGCACCAAACAATTCATTAAGGTGTTCACGTGCGAACTCCAGTTTTTCCGAACGGCAAGTGTGAAGCGAGAAGTCAGGCAGATTGATGATGCCTTCAAGCTGTGGCATCTTGCCTGGGTCGATTATGGTCTTCACGTAATCACCAATGAAGAGCAACTTTGAGTCACTATGGTTGACGCAGTTGTGTATCTGGTCAGCAGTGAACTCATGAAGCAACGGCACTGCCACAGCGCCATACGTCAGCGTTGCAAAGAAGGCTACAGCCCAGTTGGCACTGTTTCTGCCGCAGAGCGCAATCTTGTCGCCTCGCTGCAATCCGCTGTTCTCGAACATGATATGGAGTTTCTCAATCTTTCTCGCCACGTCGTTGTAGGAGAATGTTTCTCCTTGATAGTCGGTCAGCGAAGGGAGATTCCAATGTGTCCTTATCGAGTCTTCAATCAGTTGACATAAATTGGGGATGGTTATGTTATCATTCATTGCCATTTTTTTGCACGTTTCGTTTAATTTTGTGCAAAATTATGAATATTATTGCACATTCACAAATTTAATGTGCAAAAATGGGCATTATTCGTACTTTTAGAACACGAATAGTGAAATATTGAAAACCAGAACTACGGTGTGGGGTTTTGAAAGTTACTGCGGCGACATAAGTTGCAGCAGTTGCAAATGCTCTATACATTATAGTCACCCTGGAACGTCTATAAGTCTTCTTGTGGGCATGCGAAGTATGAGTCGGCACGTATCGTCGAGGCAGACATCGTTATGCTTCTTTTTAGTCATCGCATATACTCGGAAAAAGTTTTGCAAAACTTTGTCCGAAGTTTTGAAAAACTTTG
>JAUNQM010000284.1 GCA_030536165.1 Prevotellaceae bacterium
GTGTCTAATTGTCGCAAAAAATCATGTCGTACAGGTCTTTTCCTACGACTTTTTACCCTCCAAATACTAAATTTACTTAAAAATTTAGTTTATTTGTCAAGAAATTAGTACCTTTGCAAGCCTTTAGTGTGTGCCGACTTGTCAGTCGGTGCATGAAAGTCGCGCGATAAGACGAGACGGAAGAAGGGATAAATAGCAACAGCGATATAACAGGAACTGTATTCCTAATAAAAATAAATAAACAAACACAACAACAAAATTATGAAGTTATCACGTATTGATCACCTTGGCATCGCAGTCAAGAGCATCGAAGAAGTTCTCCCTTATTTCGAGAATGTTTTAGGTTTGAAGTGCTACAACATTGAAGAAGTTGCAGACCAGAAGGTAAAGACAGCGTTTCTTAAGGTTGGCGAAACAAAGCTTGAATTGCTCGAACCAACATCAGAGGAAAGCACAATCGCTAAGTGGTTGGAAAAAGGAAACAAGGGCGTACACCATGTAGCTTTTGCTGTAGAAGACGGCGTTGCTAACGCACTCGTTGAATGCACAGAAAAGGAAGTTCGTCTCATCGACCAGACTCCACGTGGTGGTGCTGAGAACATGAACATCGCATTCTTGCATCCAAAGTCAACTGCAGGTATCCTTACAGAACTTTGCGAACCAAAGGCATAAGAGACTTACAGGCTTCTGAATTTGAAACCAAATCGTAAATAGTAAATTGTCAAATCGTAAATAAAAATCATGAGTCAGCAATTTGAAAAGATAAAACAACTCATCGCAAAGCGTGACGAAGCTCGTCTCGGTGGTGGTGAGAAGGCTATTGAAAAGCAGCACGGAAGAGGTAAATACACAGCACGTGAGCGTATAGATATGCTCCTCGACGAAGGTAGCTTCGAAGAGTTTGACATGTTCAAACTGCATCGTTGCCACAACTTCGGCATGGAGAAGAAGCAGTATCTTGGCGATGGTGTCGTAGCTGGTTGTGGTACAATCGACGGCCGTCAGGTATTCATCTTCGCACAGGACTTCACCGTAAACGGTGGTTCTCTTTCTGAGACTATGGCAGAGAAGATTTGCAAGGTAATGGACGAGGCTATGAAGGCTGGTTGCCCTTGCATCGGTATCAACGACTCAGGTGGTGCACGTATTCAGGAAGCAGTCAATGCTCTTGCAGGTTATGCTGAAATCTTTGAGCGTAACATCCTCGCAAGTGGTGTTATCCCACAGATATCAGGTATCTTCGGTCCATGCGCAGGTGGTGCAGTTTATTCTCCAGCACTCACAGACTTCACTCTGATGATGGAAAACACAAGCTACATGTTCCTCACAGGTCCAAAGGTAGTGAAGACCGTTACAGGTGAAGACGTTGACCAGGAAAGCCTCGGCGGTGCAAGCGTTCACGCAACAAAGAGTGGCGTTACACACCTCACTGCTTCAACTGAGGAAGAAGCAATCCAGACAATCAAGACTCTCTTGAGCTACATTCCTTCAAACAACATGGAAGAAGCTCCACGCGTAGAGTGCACAGACCCAGTCAACCGCGTTGAAGATTCTCTCAACGAGATTCTGCCAGAAGACCCTAACCAGGCTTACGATATGTATAAGGTAATCGGTGCTATTGTTGACGAAGGTGAATTCTTCGAGATTCAGCCTAAGTACGCAAAGAACATCATTATCGGTTTCGCACGCTTCAACGGTCAGAGTGTAGGTATCGTTGCTAACCAGCCAATGGCATACGCAGGCGTTCTCGACTGCAATGCTTCACGTAAGGCTGCACGCTTCGTACGCTTCTGCGACTCATTCAATATTCCTATCGTAACATTGGTTGACGTTCCTGGATTCCTCCCTGGTACAGGTCAGGAGTACAACGCAGTCATCCTTCACGGTGCAAAGCTCCTCTACGCTTACGGAGAGGCTACAGTGCCTAAGGTTACAGTTACACTTCGCAAGAGCTATGGTGGTAGCCACATCGTCATGGGTTGTAAGCAGCTCCGTGCCGACCGCAACTACGCATGGCCATCAGCAGAAATCGCAGTTATGGGTGCAAGTGGTGCAGCAGCAGTGCTCTATGCAAAGGAAGCAAAGGCAGCTGAAGACCCTAAGGCATTCATGGCAGAGAAGGAAGCTGAATACTCAGAAGCATTCGCAAATCCATACCAGGCAGCTAAGTTCGGATACATTGACGATGTTATCGAACCACGTAACACTCGTTTCCGCATCTGTCGTGCTCTCGCTCAGCTTGATACCAAGCGTCAGTCACTCCCTGCAACGAAGCACGGATGTATTCCACTCTAAAAAAAATAATTAAAAACTAAATCGCGTGAAAAAAGTATTGTTTATCAATCAGGAGATTGCTCCTTTTGTTCCTATCGACTCAGAGATGTCTCTCATGGGCAAGGAACTCCCGAAGGTATTAAACGAACAAGGCAACGAGATTCGCACGTTTATGCCACGATGGGGCAATATCAACGAAAGGCGTAACCAACTCCATGAGGTTATCCGTCTTTCCGGTATCAACCTGATCATAAATGACACAGACCATCCACTGATTATCAAAGTCGCTTCTATCCCAGGAACGCGCGTACAGGTCTATTTTATAGATAATGTAGATTTCTTCTCCCGTCGCCACACAATGGCTGTCGATGAGAAGGGTGCAGAGTATGCCGACAATGGTGAAAGAGCTATCTTCTTTGCACGTGGTGTGTTAGAGACAGTTAAGAAGCTGCGTTGGACTCCTGACGTAATACATTGTCAGGGATGGATGAGCGCGGTTATACCTTTTTATATAAAGAAGGCGTACAACGAAGAACCTTGCTTTGCCGATTGTAAAGTCGTAACGAGCCTCTTCAACAACGGCATGAAGGGAAAGCTCTCTGAGCAATTCCAGCAGTGCGTTGAGTTTGGGGATGCAAGGAAGGAAATGCTTGACGGATATAAAGAGGTGTTTGATTACAACGAACTTGCTAAATTAGCAATAGATTTCTCCGACGGCATTGTCGAGGGTAGTGAGGAGGTAAATCCTGACCTACTGTCGTATGCTGCATCTAAAAACATTCCTCTCCTTAACTATCAGGGAGAGGAATGTAACGGAGAAGCTTACAATGCATTCTACGAATCATTGTAAAAAGGAGATGGAACTGGTTGGGTTGGAGGTTATAGGTTGTAGGTTATAG
>JAUNQM010000285.1 GCA_030536165.1 Prevotellaceae bacterium
CTGCATCTTATTGGCAAGTGTGTCAAGTCCTGTGGCATAAATTGCCTGACAGAAGATGTCGTACTCGCCTTCGAGTTCCAACTTGCCGAGGATTGTCTCAGCCATAGGCCGGATGACGGATGCGAGGGTGTAGATAGAGCCATTGGCACATGCACGAACAGTAGGGCGTTCCATTTTTGCCTGATTGTTGATGAAGATGGTGTCGGACGAAAGTACTACATCCGACTTGTATTCATCATCCACATCGACGAGTGTGCGACCAAAACGCAATGACAGATAGCCACCGAATAGGTTTTGCGACGGTATGTAGGTGTTGTCCTTTGCATAATTGTCGATGCTTGTCTCTGATATCTTCTGTTCGGAAATGATATGAGTCTGCACCACAGCACGTGCATAGTCCTTGTCCAACTCCTCAATGCTGTTCACTCCACGCCATTGAAGAAACTCGCAGACAGCGTCGTTTGTCGGGCAGAAGATTGTTGCCACGGCATTTGCATCGCAGAGAGCATTGTAGAAATCCGCATATTTGAGGAAGTCTATCCACATGGAATATTCGTCGGAATACTTATCAAGGATGTCTGTAACCCTCATCTCCGACTCGATGTCGGTAGGCACTACAAACGTGCTTCCATCGTTTGGGTCCGTACATGCTGCCATCAATAGCAACATACTACACATTATTATATATTGTTTCATAGTTTTCGATTTTTTCGAGTTTTCGATTATTCGGATTACATGTAATATGGATTCTGAGTAAGCAGTTCGTTGGCTTTTATCTCGGAATCAAGTATTGGCAGGTACCAAGCATTCTCATCGCTGAGCACGGAGTTAATCCATGCTGAGCTCGCCTGTGTATTAAACTCCATCACATTGTCAATCAAGAATTCCTTCTTGAAATTGATATTTCCACTTGGGTCTTGATAATGCCCAAGGCGAAGGAAGTCATACCATGCCTTGCCTTCTCCAGCAAACTCCATTATTCGCTCATAGAGTATGGCATCGAGGAGGGTCTTGGCGTCAGACGTCTCGCTTATCTCCGTGTTCTCCATAAGGTTTGTGCGGATGCGTATCTGGTTTACAATGTCGATAGCAGCCTGATTGTCTTCGGTATTCGTGCCCATGCTACGCATCACGAGTGCCTCAGCTTTCATCAACATAACGTCTGCCACACGATAGATAATGAAGTTAGGGTCTTCCTTACCTTCTGTAATACGGTTCGTAGTCGTACCCTGCACTCCACCGATATATTTCCAGCATTGCTTGTTGTAGTAGCCACCATATTGTGTACGCACATAGAGGTCGGGATTCTCTTCAAGCATCTCCATCTGAATGTCGCGTATCTCACTCTCAAACCGTTCCATCATTGCATTGGAATAGAGGTAAGTGTAGTTCTCGTTTCCATCCTGAAAGAGTGACGGCAATGAATTGGTCTGGTAGCCATCGTTGCTTCGCTTCTCATACGACCACTGAAGTTCAAAGATAGACTCATTGCTGTTGCCAGGGTTGAATATGGCAAACCAACTGGTACGCGATGGTGTTGAGAGAAACTTTGGAGCCGACTTGTCTTTCGAATTGAGAATGGCGTTGGCGTAGCTGATTGCTCCGTCAAAGTCGGAATCCCACAGGCAGACATCTGTCATAAGTGCGTATATTGCCCAAAGTGTTGCACGGCCTTTTGTCTCCCATGTCGTGTCGAAACTTGTCTTTGCAGCTCCAAGCTTAATGGCTGTAGTAAGGTCTTCTCTTATCTGTGCCATAAGTTGTTTATCAGTTGAAAGTGGCACGTTGTATGAGAACTCATCGGTCTCAAACGGCTGTGTAATCAAAGGCGCATTCTTCCAATTGCGCACGATATAGTAATATGCAAGCGCACGCAAGAAGTATGCTTCACAATAATGCGAGTTGAGCGCACCCTGCTCGTATGTATCATCATTGTTGAAAGCCTTCACGGCATTGGCAAGCACGAGGTTCGCGTTGTTTATAATCTTATACATCGGAGCCCACGTAGCTACACTGCTGGTCGGCTTTATCTGGAACTGCTGAAGCACGTTGCCCTTGCGGCTATAGATGCACCCTGCACGCAGTTCGCCCCACGGTATGAGATAAGTTTCAACCGCATCCCTAAGGTTGTAGTACCCCGCAAAGAGCGTTGCCTCAACTTCTTCCTTTGTCTGCCAATACTTGTCAGTAGGCTCTACATTTTCGGGATATACCTCCAAATAGTCGTTGCACGATGTCATCATCAACGACATCACGCCACACATTATTATATATATATACTTCTTCATTGATTATATCCGTTTAGAAATTGATTGTTATACCCATAGAATAGCGTCGGCTTCGAGGAGTCTGCGAGTTGTCTTTAGCAATATCAGTCACGCCCGATGGCAATGATACCTCTGGGTCTTGACCTGTGTAACTTGAGAAAGTAAACAGGTCGTAACCTGTAAAGAAGACATTCGCCGAAGTCAGTCCAAGCGACTTCACGAAGTTCTTTGGCAAAGTGTAGCTCAGAGAGAGTGTCTTAAGACGAAGGAACGAGCAGTCTTCTACAAACCTATCGCTTCCGAGATAGTTATAGCCATACTTCCACAAAGCACGAGGGATGTTTGTGTCGTCGCCTTCATTGCGCCAACGACGCAGCACGGCTGTGCTCTGGTTATCGCTGCCATACATTGATTCAGCATTCATACGCGCCTGATTGATGATTTTCTGTCCAAGACGATAATGCATGAAGACGGTAAGGCTGAGTTTCTTGTATCTGAGATTGAAACCGCCACCACCGCTGACTACAGGGTTTGAATTACCTATATATACTATATCGTTTTGGTCAATCTTTCCGTCGTGATTGATGTCGTCGTACTTTGCATCGCCAGGGTAGCAACGTATCGTTCCGTTGGTCATAGTGATTGGCTGACCTTGCAAATCGTACATTATATTGCCATCAGCATCTTTGGCGTATGTGTCTTCCGTGTTCTGATAGACTCCTATATAGTGATAGCCAAAGAATGAGCCAACTGAAGTTCCTGAAATCAGACGCTGCGCATAATTACCATTATTGAATGTATATTGGTCGGATGCGATATTTTCAGGCAACTCAATTATGGTATTAATATTTCGGTTAAAGTTCCAGTTCACCTTGAGTTTCCAGTCTTTTGAG
>JAUNQM010000034.1 GCA_030536165.1 Prevotellaceae bacterium
GAAACTTGAAACCCAACTATCACTATGAAACAATTCCTACTAACAGCAATCATCCTCACTGCATTCGCATGTGAAGCCGCATCGCAGACAGGCTACCCTATCACACCTGTATCGTTCACCCAGGTAAAGGTAAACGAAGCCTCATTCTGGGGGCAACGACTGAAAGCCAGCCGCGAAGTCACTATCCCACTTGCCTTGAGCAAATGCGAGGAAACAAACCGATACTCAAACTTCTCGAACGCTGCCGCCCACATGAAAGACACCACAAAAGTGTTTGACGTGGTGAAAAACATGGGCTTCCCGTTCGACGACACTGACCCATACAAGACTCTCGAAGGTGTCAGCTATCTGCTTCAGGTGTATCCCGACAAGAAGCTCGATGCCTACGCTGACAGTATCATAGCCGTCATTGCATCGGGTCAGGAGCCTGACGGATACCTTTACACCGCACGCACACAAAACCCAAATCGCCCTCACAAATGGTCGGGCATGAAGAGATGGAGCGAGGTGGAAGGCGGTTCGCATGAGTTCTACAACCTCGGGCACCTGTGCGAGGCTGCCGTGGCTCATTATTATGCTACAGGCAAGAGGAACTTCCTCGACATCGCCATCCGC
This sequence comes from Prevotellaceae bacterium, assembly GCA_030536165.1. Taxonomy (GTDB): domain Bacteria; phylum Bacteroidota; class Bacteroidia; order Bacteroidales; family Bacteroidaceae; genus Prevotella. The sequence goes on from JAUNQM010000034.1 coordinate 616, forward strand.
TATGCCGACTGCGTCTGCCGTGAGGTCGGCGACAAACCTGGACAGGTTTGCGTAGTGCCCGGACATCAGATTGCCGAGATGGGACTATGCAAGTTGTATATCGCTACGGGCGACAAGAAATACCTCGACCAAGCCAAGTTCTTCCTCGACAAACGTGGTTATACTCGCGTGAAGAATGCTTATAGCCAGAGCCATAAGCCTGTGCTCGAACAGGACGAAGCCGTTGGGCATGCCGTTCGCGCCGGTTATATGTATGCCGGCATGGCGGATGTTGCTGCACTCACTAAAGATGAAGGCTACATCCGTGCAATAGATAAGATTTGGGAAAACATCGTTACAAAGAAGTTCTATATCACTGGTGGCGTGGGCGCTCGTCACGATGGCGAGGCATTCGGCAGCAACTACGAACTGCCTAACCTCAGCGCATACTGTGAGACGTGTGCGGCAATAGCCAACGTCTATTTCAACTATCGCCTCTTCCTGCTCCACGGCGAAAGCAAATACTACGACGCCCTTGAACGCAGCCTCTACAATGCAGTCATCTCTGGCATTTCACTCGACGGCGGCAAGTTCTTCTATCCTAATCCGCTCGCTTCCGACGGCAACTATGAGCGCCAGGCATGGTTTGGATGCGCATGCTGCCCATCTAATGTGGCGCGCTTCATCCCTTCTCTGCCACAGTATATGTATGCCGTCAAGGACGATGCCGTGTATGTAAACCTCTACAATTCAAGCACTGCCAACCTTCAAGTCAACGGCAAGAAAGTCATTATAGAACAAGAAACTAACTATCCGTGGGACGGAAATATCGCGCTCACGATAAAGACTGGAGGCAACTTCAAACTTAAAGTGAGAGTTCCTGGTTGGGCAAAGAACGAGGTTGTGCCTTCCGACCTCTATGCGTATTCCGACGGAGTAAAGACACATTATTATATATATGTAAACGGGCAGAAAGTATCAAGCGATGAGGTCAACTCCTTTACGCCCGACGGTTATTGCACCATCGACCGCAAATGGAAACGTGGTGACCGTGTGACTATCTGCCTTGACATGCCTCTGCGTAAAGTAGAAGCCAACAAGCAGGTAAAAGACGACGACGGGCTGACGGCTGTAGAGCGCGGCCCTATCGTGTATTGTTGGGAAGACGGCACCGATTCGCTTCCTGAATACGGTATTAAAGGACTGCAATACAAGAACATGACGCTCATACCATACTTTGCCTGGGCACACAAAGGCAAGCGCAAAATGGCGGTTTGGCTTGAATGATTTTTCTATCAGCCCTTCACACCTAAGGTGTTTTGCGTGTCACACCTAAGGTGTGAGGGGTGGTAACACCTCAGGTGTGAAAGCAGTTACACCTGAGGTATGAAAAGCTAAACACCTTAGGTGTGGCGACCTACAGCAAAGGATAAGTTGCAGTTCGCATTACAATGTCTGCTTAAAGGCAACAAAAAAATCCCCTCCCCAGTAAGGAGAGGGTCGTGCTCCCCTCCCTTCGGGAGGGGTAAGGGATAGGCTTCTCTAAGTGTAATTGCTTACTTCCACTCGTTGAGCATTGCGATGACCTCGCTGCGGAGGTTTGGAGTTTCGAGGACGTAGAACTTGTCGAGCAATGGGTGGAAGACTACAAGGCGACCTGCCGATACGTTGATGCCGTAGTTCTTCTCTAACAAGTATCGGTACATGCTCAGCTGAAGAGCGTAGTGCCAATATGATGTGTCTTGTATTTTTTCTATTGGTCCTAAGCCTGTGACTCCGTAGTGGTTTTTCATGTCAGCCTCACCGCGGCGAATGAGTTTTTCGCTGCGTTTCCAATCGTAGAGGGTAAACACACCATTCTTCAGTTCGAGGAAATCGAGCGTGCCTGCCACGCCGAAGTCTTCGTCGTAGAGAGCCCATTCGGTACGATACGGTTCGAGTTGGTATTGTGCAGCAAAGTGTGAGAAGTATGTGCGTATATCGGCTGGCACGTCGCTGATGGAACCACCCTTGTAGTAGTTCTCAATCATAGCGTGCATCTCAGTGCCTTTGGCGCGTGCACGTCTGGATTTTTCAGCCCATTCTTCCTTTATAACTTCAGGGGTGACGCCTCTTTCTGCGGCTTTCTTTCTTGCCCAGTAGTCGGAATCAAATTCCTTGAAGAACTTGGATATGAGCGTTGTGACTGATATGAGTTCTTTACCGTTGACGGTATAGATGTGCTCTTCCTCATTGAATTGTATGTTATTATCGCGAGGATGGGCGTTGATTTCGTTGTAGTTTTTCATAAATGGCTTGGGTTACATAATTACTATAGACTGGTTGTAGGTTATCTGTTGTGGGGTAGGCCCCTCCCTATCCAGCGGCTAAAGCCTCCTTCTTTGTTGACCTAAAGGTCAAGTCGTCGCAAGCAGAGATACTCAATCTCTGCCCCCCGAAGGGAGGGAACAAATAACCTAAAACCAATAGCCAAAAACCGTTATTATTTTGCCAGGGCGAGAGTGTCCTTTGCTATTACGAGTTCTTCATCTGTAGGGATACATACGACTGTAACCTTTGAATCAGGTGTTGAAAGGATAGCTTCTTCGCCATGTATTAGATTATTCTTTTCTTTATCGAGCTTTATTCCGAGGAATTCCATGTTTTCGCAAACGGCTTCACGCACTGACGACTGGTTCTCGCCTACGCCTGCTGTGAACACGAGGATATCAACGCCGCCCATTGCTGCAGCGTATGCACCGATGTACTTCTTGATGCGATAGTGGTACATCTGGAGTGCAAGCTGTGCTCTCTTGTTGCCGCTTGTGGCTGCGCTGAATACATCACGCATGTCAGATGAAAGGCCTGAGATACCAAGAAGTCCACTCTTCTTGTTGAGAAGGTTAGAGAGTTCTGCGCTTGTGAGTCCGAGTTTGTCTTGAATGTAAGTGAGTGCACCGCCGTCAACATCGCCGCTGCGAGTACCCATCATGAGTCCTTCAAGTGGAGTGAGACCCATAGAAGTGTCAAGGCATTTGCCGTTGAGGACAGCAGCGAGTGAGCCGCCATTGCCTACGTGGCAAGTGATGACTTTCTTCTGCGAAGCATCTACTCCGAGGTATTCGCATGCACGAGCCGACACGTAGCGGTGTGATGTGCCGTGGAAACCATAACGGCGAACTGTATATTTCTCATAGAGTTCGTATGGAAGTGCATACATGTATGCGTAATCTGGCATTGTCTGATGGAAAGCTGTATCGAACACACCTACTTGTGGAAGGTTAGGCATAAGTTCCGTTACAGCTGCAACACCTTTGAGGTTTGCTGGGTTGTGAAGTGGTGCAAGGTCGTTGCACGCTTCCATCTGGCGAATGACTTCGTCGGTGATGAGCACACTCTTGTTAAACTTCTCGCCACCATGAACGAGACGATGACCAACGGCTGTGATTTCGCTTAAGTCCTTGATTGCTCCTATCTCTGGGTCGGTGAGGCATTCGAAGATGAACTTAACGCCTGCGGTGTGCTCAGGTATGTCGCGCATGAGCTTACGCTTCTCACCGCCTGGCAACTTGACTATGTTGAACGACTCTGGCATTCCTACTCTCTCAATACCGCCTGCTGCCATGACAGACTGGTCTTCCATGTTGTAGAGTTTATATTTGATTGATGAACTTCCGCAGTTCAATACTAATATTTTCATAATGTATTCGATTTTTCTTTGGTTTTACTTCTTTGCATCCATTGCCTGGCATGCTGTGATGGCAACAAGATTGTAGATGTCGTCAACAGAGCATCCGCGTGAAAGGTCATTGACAGGCTTTGCAATACCTTGCAAGATAGGACCTATGGCAATGGCTTCGCCGAGGCGCTGAACAAGTTTGTAGCTGATGTTTCCCACTTCGAGGTTTGGATAAACGAGCACGTTTGCCTTGCCTGCAATGTCGCTGCCTGGAGCCTTGCTTGCACCTACGCTTGGCACGAGTGCTGCATCTGCCTGAAGTTCACCGTCAATCTTAAGTTCTGGAGCAAGTTCCTTTGCAAGTTTTGTTGCCTCGACAACCTTGTCAACCACTTCGTGCTTAGCACTTCCCTTGGTTGAGAAACTGAGCATGGCAACTCTTGGATCAGCAAAGCCAGCAACGCTCTTTGCTGTCTGTGCTGTACATACAGCAATCTGTGCAAGCTGGTTAGCATCAGGCATAGGAGTAACTGCCACGTCACCGACAACGAGTACACCGTTCTCGCCATACTGCGGTTGCTTTGTGATGAGAAGCATTGCTCCGCTGACACAAGTGATGCCAGGAGCAGTCTTTATAATCTGGAGAGCAGGACGGAGAGTTTCGCCTGTGGTGCTGAGAGCGCCAGAAATCTGACCGTCAGCATCACCGCTCTTGATAATCATACATCCCAAATAGAGAGGGTTCTTCACTAACTTGCGAGCCTCGTCTATTGTCATTCCCTTCTTCTTACGCAACTCAGCAAGAGCCTGTGCGTATTCCTCCGACTTGTCGAAGTTCTCTGGGTCGATGAGAGTGGCCTTGCCAATGTTGGTGAGGCCGCATTTCTCAGCCAAGGCATTCACTTTGGCTGGATTACCTATAAGTATTAGTTCTGCGACCTTGTCAGCCAATACACGGTCGGCAGCTCTAAGTGTTCGCTCCTCTTCTGCTTCAGGGAGCACGATGCGCTGAAGATTACCTTTCGCGCGTTCAATGATTGATTGTACTAAATCCATTGTTTTTTTGCTAATATATTAATGTGTCTATCTATTCTTGAATACTACTTCTTCATTTCCTCTATTATAGTCTTTTCAAGTTCTTCAGCGGTTAGGTTCAGTTTGAAGATGCCCTTGATGCACATTGATATTGCACCTGTCTCCTCCGACACTATGATTGACACCGCATCGCTACGCTCTGATACTCCTTTCGCTGCACGGTGGCGAAGACCGAGATACTTAGGTATTTCCGTGTCGGACGAAAGTGGAAGTATGCATCCCACAGCCTTGATGCGATGGTCGCTGATGACCATTGCTCCATCGTGGAGTGGGGAGTTCTTGAAGAAGATATTTTCTATCAAGCGTTGGTTTATTTTGGCGTCGATAGCATCACCGCTGGCTACAATGTCGTCGAGATGCACATTACGCTCAAGCACGATCAAAGCACCAATCTTCTTGCGGCTCATGGTCATTGTTGCCGCAACTACGGCTGCAATGTTATCGAGGCTTACCTTCTTGTCGCCTCTGTTACGAAACAGGAATCGCATGAATCCTGAACGCTGTGACGAGCCAAGATTGTAGAAGAATCTGCGCACCTCGTCCTGGAATATCACCACAAGGGCAATGATACCGGCACTTGCCAGTTTGTCGAGTATCGTGCCGAGGAGTTTCATTTGCAATACTCTCGACACAATAAGCCAAACAAGGGCAAAGATAATGATGCCGACGAAGATATTCAGCGAGCGCGAATTCCTCATCAGTCGGTAGCAATAGAAAAGCACTAACGCTACACAGATTATATCTATTATGTCAATTATACCAAACGAGAATGGCATGTATGTAATTTACTATTTGACAATTTACAACTTACAAAACAACCTCACCACCTGCTTTGCCTCGGCTACGTCGTGCACGCGGAGGATGCTTGCACCTTTTGTCAATGCGATGGTGTTTAATGCTGTGGTGCTGTTTAGTGCCTCTGAAGGCGAAATGTCGAGTGTGCGGTATATCATCGACTTGCGCGAAACTCCTACCACAACAGGCAACTCCATGCAGAGCAATTTGTTAAGTTCTGACATTATGAGGAAGTCTCCATCGTGCGTCTTACCAAACCCAAACCCAGGGTCGAGTAGTATGTCCTTCTGCCCAAGATTGCGAAGTTCGAGCACCTTTGCAGAAAACGACAACAGCGTGTCGTACATATTCTTCTGCTGCGAAGTCAGGATGTAAGGCACACCAGCCTCCGCCACGACGCGGAACATACCTTCATCAGCACCTTCCGACACGTCGTTTATGATGTCGGCACCATATTCCTCGATGCTTCTACACGCTATGCTTGCACGGAAGGTATCGACAGATATCACGGCTTCAGGCATTTCGCGACGGATTGCCCTCAAGGCAAAACAGAGACGTGCCCATTCCTCTTCCTCGCTTGCTGGCTGAGAATCAGGACGTGTCGAGCATGCTCCGACGTCAATGACATCACCCCCCTGCGCAAGAATTTCCTCCGCACGGGTCAATATCTCCTTTTCTGTCTGCACACGCGAGCCATCGTAGAACGAGTCAGGGGTAACATTGAGAATGCCCATCACCTTCGGCTCGTCCAAGTCCATCAATTTACCTTTTATATTCAGCGTATAATGCATCAAATTGCAAAGATAGTGCAAATCGAAGACAATACAAAGAAAAAGGCAAAGTTTTTTTTAATTTTATTTCCGAAACAACGACAAACCGAGAGGCATCAAGCTTGCTTGAACAATCGTGCAATCGAGAGCAGAGGCAAAGCTTGCTTTGACTATGCCGAAAGCAGCCGATTGAAAAGGATACTTAATGCCAGAGGTGCGAACCGATGGAGCAGCGAGAGCAGAAAGCTAACTTGTTAGCATTATGCCGAGTCGTGACAGAGGAAGACGGGAGCCAAGGAGGAAGACGGAACGTCAAACGCAGCCTATCTTGCGCAAAGCGAAAGATAGTGCAAAATCACATAACACACAAAAAAAGTCCGCTATTTCACAATAGTGGACCTTTACTAAAAATAACCTAAAACTAAAACTTATACTATGAAAACAATCTATTTACTTTTATCAATCTTTTTACCTTTGAAAAAACTTTTCTATTTCTTCTTAGCGAGTGCAAAGGTACATCCTTTTTTGCAATAATAAAACACTAACAATCAATGTTTATGCATAAAATGCCATTTTGTTGATTTTTATCAAACACCTTGACGTAAGTCAATATAGAAAATAGTGACCTGAAGTTTAAATACTATGATTGTCTGCCAATTCTCTACCTTTTCTCTGCCCTTTCTTCTAATAGTGTTAGGAGATAAGTAGGAGAAAAGAGTTCTAATGACCGTTTCGATAAACGAAAAGATATTTGCCGTATAATTTGCTTATATGGGTTGTTTTGCATAATTTTGCAGATGATATCAACGAAGGTTGGCAGTTTCAATTTACAATTTACAATTAATATGTTAGTAAAAATTCTTTTAGTAGTCATCTTTTTCGGGATAATGATTGGCGTTGGCACTTACTCTAAACGTATGTCAACAAGTGTCGATGGTTTCGTCCTCGGCGGACGTTCTGTAGGGCCGTGGCTTACGGCATTTGCCTTTGGCACCTCGTATTTCTCTGCTGTGGTCTTTGTGGGTTACGCAGGTCAGTTCGGGTGGAAATATGGTCTCTCCACCACTTGGATTGGTATTGGCAATGCCATAATAGGCAGTACGTTGGCGTGGATGATACTTGGAAGCCGCACGCGCCAGATGACGCATTGGCTCAATTCGCGCACCATGCCCGACTTCTTTGAGAGCCGTTACATGAGCAAAAGTCTGAAAATCGCAGCGTCAATCATCATATTCATCTTCCTCATTCCTTACACTGCCTCTATTTATAATGGTATCGGGCGACTATTTGAAATGGGATTCGGCATCTCATTCCGCTGGTGCATCGTGCTCATGGCGGTGTTCACGGCTATCTATGTGGTGCTTGGCGGATACATGGCTACGGCGCTCAACGACTTCATTCAAGGTATGATAATGCTTGTGGGCATCGTGCTTATCATCGTTTTCGTGCTCAATCAGAAGGGCGGACTTACCGAGGCAAACCTGCAGATGATGCTTCTGAGCGACGACGATGGCAACGTGGGCACGCTTGCAACTCTCTTTGGCCCTGACCCGTTGAACCTTTTGGGTGTAGTGATTCTTACTTCACTCGGCACGTGGGGATTGCCACAGATGATAGGCAAGTTCTATTCCATCAAGGACGAACGTGCCATTGAACGTGGCACGATTATTTCAACCGTCTTTGCCGTAATCATTTCCTGCGGATGCTATTTCCTCGGTGGATTCGGCCGTTTATTCGATAATCCTACACTTCACAATGGCGGCAAAGTGCTTTATGATGCCATCGTGCCTTACATGTTGTCGGGATTGCCTGATGCTCTCATCGGACTTGTAATACTGCTTGTGTTGTCTGCGTCAATGTCCACGCTCGCATCTCTCGTGCTCACATCAAGTTCGACGATGACGCTCGACCTTATCAAGGGAAACATTATCAAGGAAATGAGTGAGCATAAACAGCTTCTGATTATGCGCGGACTTATCGTTGTATTTATCATTATTTCTGTAATCATAGCCCTCGACCCACCTACGTTCATTGCCCAACTTATGGGTATCTCGTGGGGGGCATTGGCAGGTTCGTTCCTCGCACCATTCCTTTACGGACTCTATTTCAAGGGTATAACCAAGGCTGCCGTGTGGGCAAGTTTCGTGGTCGGAGCAGGCTTCACGGTGGTAAACATGTTTGCCCACATCATCGAGTCGCCTATCAATGCAGGTGCGGCAGCTATGCTTATCGGACTTGTTGTAGTGCCTATCGTGAGCCTATTCACAAAGCAATTAAATCGCAGCAAGGTTGACGAAATCTTCCGTTGCTACGAAAAGGAAGACGCAACTAAAGCGTAAATAAATTAGTAAATCAGCAAATGAAATTCACTTTTGTTCCATCAGGTGGGCTTGGCAACAGGATGATGTCCGTTGCCTCAGCCTATACTTTAGCAAGCCGCATAGGAGCAGAACTACGCATTTTGTGGTTTCGCGATTGGGCATTGAGAGCACCGTTTTCATCAATATTCAAGCCTTTGCGTGCTAATAATGTAACTCTTTGCGAACAGAACTTGAAGCATCTGCTCATCAACGACCGACCACGAAAGAAAAACTTCTTCTTTCCGCTATTGCCGGAGATGATACTATATGATAGCCATCTTGGTGAAAATGAGGTATATAAAATAGGTACTGGGGGGGTAATTTTGAGCAATGGACATCAGGGAAGAACTGTTGGATGAGTGCTTTTTCAAAGTTTCAAGACTTCGATGACTCGCTCTATTCGTTCCTGTTTCAACCCGTTGATGAAGTCGAGGAAAGGATAAAAGTGCTGACATCGTCGTTCTCAGACCATACGTTTGGCTTCCACATTCGTCGTACAGACCATGCTGTGTCGATAGCCGAAAGCCCTACGCAGCTTTTTATTGACAAGGCAAAGGAATGTATCGATACTTACTCCGATTGCCGTTTGTTCCTTGCTACCGACGACGAATCCGAGAAGGAAGAGTTTAGACGTCTGTTTGGTGAACGCCTTATCACCTCGTCCGATGCTGCATCACGCAACAGTATAGACGGCATACGTGGAGGTGTAGCAGAAATGTGGTCGCTGTCAAAGGCACAGCAAATCTACGGTTCATCACGCAGCACATTCTCAATCCTCGCATCGAAGATAGGAGCGATACCTCTTACTGTGCTAAAGCTGTAGCGACCGACAATCCTACTTCAAGGCTCGCACATTAGGTATAAGATAAGATTAAGAATAGGTACCTTTACTGCTATATGCATTGACAATGCCTTTCACACCTAAGGTGTTTTGCGTGTCACACCTAAGGTGTGAGGGGTGGTAACACCTCTGGTGTGAAAGCAGTTACACCAGAGGTATGAAAAGCTCAACACCTTAGGTGTGGAGGGCTGAGAGAAAGGACAGCGGGTATGGTGACATCGCACTCGTTATTCTGAATGTATGCAAAGATGTGATAAATAGTGTATTATGAAATTTTCAATTGTTAAGTATTGCATTGCGGCAATATTGTCTTTTTCTGTGTCAGCAGCAATGGCTTTGGAGCCGAACCAAATTCATCAGAAACAGAAATATCGCATCCTCATTTCGACCGACATAGGTGGTACTGACCCTGACGACAACCAGTCGTTCATGCACTATCTGCTTTATTCTAATGAGTTTGATTGCGAAGGACTTGTGTCGTCTCCGTCGTATGGTGACGGCAGTGCGGCAGAGATGATTCGCATGATTGGACTTTACGAAAAGGACTTGCCTGTGCTCTGTCAGCATGCTGAGGGATGGCCTACGGCAGATTACCTGCGTTCGATAGCGAAGCAAGGTCGCCACGGTGCAGCTCCGATGTGTGGGTATTCAACTGCGACAGAAGGGTCGGAATGGATAGTGAAGTGTGCGCAGAGGGATGATGAACGCCCATTGTACGTACTTGTGTGGGGTGGACTCGACGATGTGGCGCAAGCTTTGCACGATGCTCCGCAGATTGCGAACAAGGTGCGGATTCATTGGATTGGAGGGCCGAACAAGAAATGGAGCTTGCCAAGCTATTGCTACATTGTGACGCATTTTCCAAACATCTGGTTCATAGAGAATAATGAGTCTTATCGTGGTTTCATAGCAAACTACAAAAACAAAGACAAGCATCACGCAGGTTTCTACGAGTACTACGTCAAAGGAGCAGGCAACCTCGGTGCTGATTTCTACAACTATAAAGAGGGGCTGCCTAAACTCGGCGACACGCCTACGCTGCTCTACATGATGCACGGCGATGCCTCTGTGCCTGAACGAGAGTCGTGGGGTGGATCGTTTGAGAAGATACAATACAGTTCGCGCGTTGTTTTTGATAGACCTACAACTGCCAGTGACACAATACAACGCGACGGAATAATAGAGTGGCACTTCAAAGGACCAAAAATAAAGAAGGGAAAGTTTGAGGTAATGCACGAAAAGTGGTCGTCGGGAGCTGATAATGAGGTCGGACTCCTCACGGTTGATAAACAGAAATGGCCTGTGTATTACCTCGGTAAAGGAAAATATATGTGCCGCTATGCCACATATAAGAATGGCGTGATAAACTATTCGATTGATGCTCCGATAAAAGGGTTCCCAAAGCAGGAAGGGCAGTTTTTTGTTGAGAACGTGTTCCCTGGCAAACACCGTTCAACTGACTATAAGCTTGGCACTTCATGGTGGAGCGACCGCATTGATTCTACGCTCTACTCCGACCGAGAGAAATGTCAAGGAGCAAAGACGGTAGAAAAGTGGCGAGACGAGGTTATGGAAGACTGGGGCGCACGCTGCGCATGGTTTAGATAATAAGAGAACTTCGGGCTAAAGAAGTTCTTCTGGTGACGCGATGCAACATGTGGCGCCGTGAGAAAGTAGGCAGTCTTTGTCGCGAAAGCCCCAAAGTACACTTATGCAAGGTAGTGATGAGTTTTGTGCGGTGAGAATATCTACGTCGCTATCACCAACATACACAGCATTCTCACATGTCGCGTCGATTTCAGCAAGTGCTGCGCTAATCATGTCGGGCGAAGGTTTCCGACGAATGCCTATACGTTCACCGATGGCTGCACCGATATATTGGCTGAAGAATCTATTGTTCAATTCAGTTACAGCAGGTTGGAGTTTGTTGCTTACGATGGCCAACTGCTTTCCTCGACGATGCAACTCTGATATTGTCTCCATTATGCCTGAATAAGGTCGGGTATTGTCGAGGCTGTGTTCAAGATAGTGGTTTCGGAATGTTTCAAAGACTTTTATTGTCATACCATCTTTTGTACCTTGTGGCACGGCACGTTCAATAAGCAGCCGCACACCATTACCTACGAACTGGCGCACTTCATCACGACTTCGCTCTGGCATGCAGAAGGTGCGAAGGGCATAGTTGACGGAGTTTGTGAGGTCTTGCAACGTGTCAAGCAAAGTACCATCAAGGTCGAAGATGTAGGCTTCGTATTGCTGCATTTCAATTTTCGATTGTAAAGATGCCTGACCACGGGTAACTGCCAGGCTTCAA
>JAUNQM010000035.1:0-11648 GCA_030536165.1 Prevotellaceae bacterium
CCCGTTTCCTATTATTTAGGTTTGGCGTTAGTGCTCATTTATTCTATGCGTTTGCAAAATTACAATAAAGATTACAAATATGCAAGTTTTTTATTAAAAAAGTTTCATTTTCTTTCATTTTCCGAGTATTATCGCTGCCAAACCCGTTATATCCGTCACTGTGATTTCTCCATCTTTATCTATATCAGCATTGGCCAAGTTCCACGGATTGGGAGATAGTCCGAGAATGAAGGCTGCTATCGTCGATATATCTGCCACATCGATGGCGTTGTCACAGTTTGCATCGCCTAAAAGAGCCTTAGAGGGATCATTGACTGCAGGGTAATATTCTTCAAAAGTATCGATTCCATCAGCATTTTCAGCTTTCATTATATCTTCAACAAGCCAATTCAGATAAACTTCAATGTTTGTATAATACTTCTTCTCGCTGTCTATGGTATAGTTCTTTGAATCGGCAGCACTGTATGGGTTCATACCATTAGCTGTTTCCCAGTCATCAGGTATTCCATCGTTGTCAGAGTCTTTTTTGCGCGAAGATGTTTTCAGCGTAGGCCAACCGCCACAATCATCCTGATTGTTTATCAGTCCTGGAGTAAGTCCTTCGCCTGTGTATGTTGCCTCACCACTCTCTGCATCAGCGACCATGATTTCATCGTAAGAATCTCGGCTAAGACTTGCACCTGCATACTGGAGCACTTTCTCGTATGCCTTCTCGGCTGTATGTGTTGTTGTTGGAAGATATTCAAGCGGTTCATGCAGACGCATCGTGTCTTTTGTGGTCTGAGTGAAAAGACCGTCGTTTTTCGAGCTGCTAATCTGATTATAGATACCGTATATCCAGTTGTCTTTCGTCACGCTTTCATTGTCTGGATTTACGTTGCCCTCAACGAAAAAGTGTCCCCATTTATGAAGCGTTGGTGCATAGTCTGGATAGCTCTTTATATATGAGTTAGTACGAATACCTACGCATGCCATGCGGAGTTGCTTCGCTTTTGAAAGCGTTGCCGTTGTTGGGCCTGGCTTGTAATAGTTGTTGACAATGTTCACGTCCTGTGCTTCGCCGCCGTAGCAGCCTTCCCCACCCCAGTTGTAGAACACGTTGCATCGCATGTCCATCAGTTCTTCAAGCTGAGTAGTGTAGCGAGGGCCAAGACGAGGCACACGACTGCTGTGATGCATAAGCAGATTATGGTGATAGCTCACCTTCGCACCTCCCCAGTTGCCGCCATAGCCATGAGCACCTTTTGAGTGCCCTGCGTTGACAAGACTTTGCGCAACGAGACACCATTGAGCCGTGGATTGTCTCACACCGCAAAGCGAAAGGCACTCGTCTATGCTCCAGCTTACAGAACAGTGATCGACCATTATACGACTACGGTCTAAAGACCCAAGTCCGTCGCCCTCATGGTTTGCCACCTGACGGTTGCCAAGGCGGAAACGCATAAAACGGATAATCACATTGTCAGCACTAATCGTAAACGGATAGTCGGCTACGCAAATTCCGTCGCCAGGAGCTGTCTGCCCTGCTATAGTTATGTTGCCATTCTTTATTGCAAGTGCTGATTTGAGATAGATCGTACCTGAGACATCAAAGACGATAATGCGCTTACCGCTTTTCTCAATGCCCGCACGTAGAGAGCCCGTTCCGGAATCGTTGAGGTTGGTGACATGATAAAGAGTGCCGCCCCTTCCGCCAGTGACATAACGTCCAAAGCCCTCTGCACCAGGGAAGGCAGGAGCATCTTCTGCATAGGCATTGCTACAAACAAACACCATCGCAAGCAATATAAAATAAAGTTTTTTCATTCGTCAGTTATAGTCTATGATTAGTTCTTTCTACTGTGGTTATGCCTAAGAACCTTGCATGTTTGCAGATTTGCGTAAACAAGGCGTGGGAGTATTGCACCCCCACGCCTTGTGTGGATTTATTCGATATTACCTTACTTGCCGAGGATGATACCTGCTGCGCCGGTGATGTCGGAAACTGTGATTTCACCATCGCCATCAACATCAGCATTGGCCATGTTGAATGGACTTGGATTGTTGCCGAGGATGAACGCTGCAATCGTTGTGATGTCGGAAACTGTTACCGCTCCGTCTTCGTCAGCATCGCCACGAAGACCTGTGGCTGGTGTAAGCTCAGTGTATGACATAAGCACGTTTGCTACATACTCAAAGCCTTCCTGCTTGTGGTAGTCTTCTTCGCTCTGAACAGTCTCGCCCTTTTCGCCATTGATGCGAACGCTTCCGCGAGTAGGGTCGCCTATTACCTTAATAAATACAGAGTCCTTGTCTTCGCAACATGCTGGCAGGTCGGCTGCAAGCTCTGACCAATACCATGCTTCGAGTTCAACCTCGTTGATCATCTCCCAGTTCTCTCCGTCGAGTGACCAGTATATCTGCTGGTACTTTGATGCGTTGTTGTCAGTACCAACGTAGCATGAGAAGTTCAGACCCTTTGCGCCCTTTGTATTGAACTTGAATATTGCATGGTCGCGCTGCCATCCGTCATAGTTTTCATAGTTGAGAGTATCTACACCGTCCTTTATCTGCCAAGGTGTACGACGGCTGATGATGTTCATCTGCTCCTCAACATCGTCCTCTGCGAACTTGCCTGCACGTGTCTCAAACTGACGTGTCGCAATGTCAGAGAGTGAAGATACGTATTCGTATGATGCCATGCCGAGATACTGGTTTGTTGTGTCGCACATCATTTCATATACCTGTGCGCGGTAAGCGTCATTGCCCTCGCCCATTCCGTAGTAGATGTCTGCGTCGTAGCTTGACATACGTGTGCCGGCATTAACCGTGAAGTCGAATGCGGAAAGCACCTTTGCCACTTCTGTGAACTTAGCTGTGAGGTTAACGTCTTCGGTCAACTTAATCTGACGTTCTGCCAGAGTCTCGCCATCGCTCCATCCGTCGAATGTTGCAAATGTGCGATAGTAGTTGTTGTGAGCTGTTGCCTTGATAGTTACCACGTCATCCTTGAAGTATTTTGCCTTGTTTGGAGTAATAGTGTAGCTTGCGTATGCAGGGCCATCGACTGTGATGTTTACCTTACATTCAACTGGGAACTCATCAACGTACATCTGCGTTGAACCGATAGGCTCGCCGTCAACACCCATTGTATAGAGCGGATGTGATTTCAAAAGGCGGAAGTCGCCACCGTCTGCATTGTAGAAGTCGCCCCAGAAGAGACCAGCGTCATCAGGAGTCATTGTGCCGTCTTCTGCAATATCAAGACCATCAGTAATGCCTGCTTCGTAAGGCTGGAAGCCACGGATTACATTGTTATAGACCTCATGAAGTCCACCTGTAGCACGTACGATGATTGCTGAATCGTTGTATTCATTCTGAATGTATTCGCCACCTTCTGGGTTCATGAAGATATTGTTCTTCACCGAGTAAGTAGTCAGTTCACCGAGGAAACCACCTGCATCGAATACAGGCTTCTTGTTCTGCAGGTCACCACTACCCCAGATTACTGTGTTATTGTTGAAGCTAACGTATGGTTCTTCGCCTGTTGAGTCGATGTAGCCATAGTAGATAAGTGCCTTAGCATAAGGTATGTCGTACCAGATATTGTTGTCGATAACGATTTCCTTTGTGCACTGTCCGAAATAGATAACACCCCAAGGGTTGCCCGACTGAGTACAGAGGTTATGAACCTTACAGCCACTCATCTCGAAGTAATTGATTGGATAAGTATTGCGGATTGTCTGCTCTTCATCAGCGAAATCAGGCACTGTACGATAAAGGCAACGTGCAATGTTGTTTACGTCGCAATTGCGGATGATGATTGAGTCAAACGCACATTTCTTGATATTAGAGTAGAAAATCTGTCCGCTTGAAGCTGTTGCACCTGAGCGATACTGCAGTCCGAGGTTCGACCACTCCATTGAGAACTTTGGTGACTCACCTGTGTCGGTGAAGTTGAAGCCAAACATAATCTGCGGCACCTTATTGATATCGGTCTGCTCTGAAGTGACAATGAGCTTTCCTCCAACGATAGGGTCGCAAGCCATAGTGTAGTTACCGAGGTTGATGAGTGTACTTTCATCACCCTTAACGATAATCTTATCGACGCAGCCTTCCACGTTCTCGAATGCGTTGAGGGCAGCCTGCAACTCCGACTTATTAGTTACTTCCTTCACCCAGTCGGCCTTTACGGTAAGTGGCAACAACAAGAAAAACGCCATTGCCATAAGAGTAATTTTTTTCATAAGCTTTCTGTTTTGTAGTTAGTTTTAAGTATAATCCGTGGCAAAGATACGAACTATTTTTGGTAAAAAGAAATTTTTCATGAAGTTTTTTCGTGGTTTGAGTAAAAGTGGTAGAAACAGCAGTTCTATATTTATAGGTATTACGAGGAGGGGCATGATGGATGGAGATGAAACTAATCATGGCGGTCAGTGGCGAGTATGACGACGCGGTTTCACACTACATCTCAATGCTCTTATTGCATTTCCACATTGCAGTTGTTTTGTTGCGAAAAAAGAGTTGTCCGCTCAAGTCAGAAAAAAGTTCAACTTTTTTTGAGTATATGCGACGAATTGCAAAAGGCATATAGAAAACCGGCCTTCCGATATGCGGCAAACGCCCACGCAAGGCATGAAACATGAGGCGGCGATTAGTCGTCATCGACCCGCATATATCCACGACGAGCACAGGCAAATATCAATGCACAATTAAAAAATCCTCCATTATCGCCATATGAAAGGGCTGATAATGGAGGTTTATACTGATAAATGCGTTAGTACGAAAAGCCTCTACTTCACGTAATTGACAGTGGAGTTTTTGCGGCCGGTATAGTTCACGCTTTCCTGTTTCTTGAGCCAACGCATGGTAATGTCAGAACATTTGTCGAAGAGTTCTGTGCCTTTGTCGGCCTTTGGAGACGTGCTCACGGACGCTGCATAGCTGTTTGTCACAACCTTGTATTTGGCTGTGCGACTGAACTTTCCTTTGTCCATCGTTATCTTGATGCCCGTTGGGTGAGTGTCTTCCTTAGTGTTGCCGCGCTTCACGGTCATCACATACGAACAACCTGATACGTATGGCATTCCCTTTTCATCGACGTCGAGGTTGTTCATTATAAAGTCTTCGAGTTCCTTGCCTGTGAGTTCATAGACCACTGCATTGTTGCCGAATGGGTCGAGCGAAAGGAGGTCGCCCACGGTGAAATCGCCAACAGGGAAGGTTGAGAAGCGTACGCCGCCACCGTTTTGTATTGCCACGTCAACGCCAAGTTCCTCACGCAGTGCGTCCATTTCCATGATGCCAAGCTCTTGTGCTGTCTGGAATGGCGACGAAACGTATGTCAGCGTCTCTTTCAAGAATGGGTTGTTCTTGAACTCGTTGAGCATCTTCTTTGCCTCGGCATCTTCTTTGGAGAATGTCGCAAGGTCGATATATTTCGACTTTTTGCTTATTACCTTGCCGTTCTCAACATCGATGTCGGTGATGTTAACACCCTTCAACTTGCTTGAAGCCTGATTAATAAGCACACCATTCAAGAAATTATTATCAATGACTTGATGAGTATGTCCGCTGATTATAGCATCGATGAACGGGTACTTCTCTGCCGTTGCTGCTCCTGCTTCGAGTCCATCGTGAGAAAGGAGAATCATCACATCCACCTGGTCGCGTATCCATTTGTAGCGAGGAAGGATGTCGTCGATTGGACGGAATTTCACGCCTTTCAACACGTCAGGGTGAGAGTCAGGTATGCCTGCCGAATTGAGTTGCACGCTGCCCACAATGCCAATCTTCACACCGTTTCGGCACATTATCTTATAAGGAAAGACGTGGAGGCGAAGCGAGTCGGTAAACGTGGCGTTGGCGCAAAGGTAAGGGAAGTTGCTCTTGTTGATTACGTTGCGGAAGCCTTCGACCTTGCTGTCGAACTCGTGATTACCCACAGCCGATGCGTCGAAGCCCACCTTGTTCATGAGCATTGTCATTGGCAGCGACGTCTCTGGATAGGTGTCATTGTAAGGATTACCCGTGCGGTTGTCGCCAGCCGAAAGCACGATAAGGTTTGGATCGACGGTGCGGAGACTGTCGGCAAAAGCCTTCAGTTTAGGCATCTTGTCGATTGTGGCGTGCATGTCGCTCACAGAGAGAATCTTTATGTGCTTGACCTGTGAGAACGATACCGTTGCCATGAACAGGCAAACAGCGAATAAGAAAAGCTTTTTCATGTTTGTTTGTGTGGGTTTTGGGTTATGATAGTTGCTACAGTATCTATAGTTACTATAGAGAACTATAGGGGCTATAAATAGTGTTATCCCGTTGTTGGCACGGGATAACATTGATTAATTCTGACTGCCGCCTACGATGTCGAGCAGTTCGCTTGTGATTGCCTGCTGGCGCGACTTGTTGTATTGCAGGTTGAGTTCACGAAGCAGTTCGTCGGCATTATCGGTCGCTGTCTGCATGGCAACCATTCGTGCAGCATGCTCGCAAGCATTGCTGTCGAGGAAGGCTGTGTACATCTTCAGGTCGAGAGCCTGCGGGATAAGCCTCTCCAACACCTCGTCGATGCTCGGTTCAACGATGAAATCGACATTAGGCACCATTGTAGGCTTATAGTCATCGTTCACGCTTTCAGCCTCTGCGCCCTTGTTGTTGAGGTACTCCATCGCTGCGTGCGATGCGTCCATGTGAGTGAGGTCGCGCTGACGACGGTTAAGCACATCGTTTGTGACGTCGATAGGCAGATACTGTTCACGTGTGACGATAAGCGACGCTGTGCTGCGGAAATGATGATAGAGCAGTTCAACCTTGTCTATCTTCTGCGCAACGAAGTCTTCCATCAGCTGGCGTGCAATCTGTCCACACCCCTGAGGGTTTGGTTTCTCGCAGAGCTTATTGTACTCGCCTTGCGGAGTGAATCCGAGTTTCTTCACCTTTTCATAGACCTTGCGTCCGATTGGGTAGATGAGAATATTCTCACGCCCAACCTTTTCGGTGTATTCGTCTATTACCTGCTGTAGGAGTCGGATTATGTTCGCATTGAATCCTCCGCACATGCTGCTGTTAGACGTGAACACGACGAGTGCAACCTTCTTTACTTCCTTGTGCTCAAGTTCGTAGTCAGAAGTGAGGTTCCCCGACGCGAGAAATGTCTTGAGGATGTGATCGAGTTCTGTTTCGTATGGAAGCATATTCTCAATCATCTGCTGCGCATGGTGGAGTTTCGACGATGCAACCATCTTCATTGCACTCGTAATCTTACGGGTGCTATTGACAGATGCTATTCTGGTTTTTATTTCCTTTAATGAAGGCATTGAACTATGGTTCGGTTGGGGGTTGTGGGTTGTTGTTTTTTTCGATTTTTCGATTGCTCGATAGTTCGATTTTTGGTAAAACAAGCCTGAAACCTTAAACCTTTTTTATTGATTACTTATACTGTCCGGCAACGCCTGCCATTACTTCTTCGATAATCTTCGTCACGTTATCGTCAATCTTACCGCTGGCAAGAACGTCGATGACGTCAGCCTGATGCTGCGAACGAAGTTGGTCGAGGAAAGTCTTTTCACATTCGCGCACATTCTCTACAGGCACGTTGTGCATAAGTCCATGCGTACCACAATAGAGGATTGCAATCTGCTCCCCAACTGGCTGCGGAGAATACTGAGGCTGGATGAGAAGCTGGTTGTTCTTACGTCCGCGGTCGAGCGTCATAGCTGTCACAGGGTCCATATCGCTTGAGAACTTTGAGAATGACTCAAGTTCGCGATACTGTGCCATATCAATCTTCAGCGTACCAGCAACCTTCTTCATCGACTTCACCTGAGCACTACCACCAACACGGCTAACCGAGATACCAACGTTGATTGCAGGACGGAAGCCCTGGTTGAAGAGGTTTGACTCAAGATAAATCTGTCCGTCGGTGATTGAGATTACGTTTGTTGGGATGTAAGCAGAAACGTCGCCAGCCTGTGTCTCGATGATTGGAAGTGCTGTGAGTGAGCCTCCGCCCTTTACCTTGCCCTTCATACATTCAGGCAGGTCGTTCATCTGCTCTGCCACTTCCTGCTGGTCGTTGATACGTGCTGCACGCTCCAATAGACGAGAGTGGAGATAGAACACATCGCCTGGGTAAGCCTCGCGTCCTGAAGGACGACGGAGAATCAGTGACACCTCACGATAAGCAACAGCCTGCTTTGACAGGTCGTCATAGACAACGAGTGCTGAGTAACCTCTGTCGCGGAAGTATTCACCGATAGCAGCTCCTGCGAATGGTGCGTAATACTGCATTGCTGCAGAGTCGGCAGCAGTTGCAGATACTATAATAGAATAAGGAAGTGCTCCGTGCTCTTTCAGCGTCTGCACGAGTGCTGCCACCGTACTTGCCTTCTGACCAATTGCCACGTAGATGCAATATACTGGTTTGCCTGCCTCGTAGTTGCCCTTCTGGTTGATGATAGTATCAACAGCAATTGCAGTCTTACCAGTCTGACGGTCGCCGATGATGAGCTCACGCTGTCCACGGCCGATAGGAATCATTGAATCGACTGCCTTAAGACCTGTCTGCAGTGGTTCCTTCACTGGCTGACGATAGATAACACCTGGTGCCTTGCGGTCAAGAGGCATCTCGTAAGAATCGGTAAGGTCAATCTCACCAAGACCGTCGATAGCCTGTCCGAGTGGGTTTATCACACGTCCGAGCATGTTATCATTGACGCGGATTGAAGCGATGCGCTTTGTGCGCTTCACTGTCATTCCTTCTTTTATTTCTTCTGAAGAACCGAGAAGCACGCAACCTACGTTGTCTTCCTCAAGGTTCATCACAATAGCCATTGTGCCGTTTTCAAACTGCAGCAGTTCGTTAGCCTCTGCATGCTGCAAGCCATAGATACGTGCCACGCCATCGCTGACAGTAAGCACTGTTCCCACTTCGTCAAACTGCTGGTTGTTGCTCAAACCCTGCAACTGCTGAAGGAGGACTTCCGACACTTCGCTTGCTTTAATTTTATCGCTCATAATTATTCTATAATCGTTTTATTTCAACTGTGCCGAGATTGTACGCAAAGCGTTCTGTACGCTTGAGTCCATTCTGTATGTGTCGTATTCAAGTATGAAACCGCCAATGATTTCTGGATCTACGACAGTCTCGAACTCTACAGTTCCGTTAGTCTTACTTTCCACCATCTGCTTCATCTTTGCTTCTGTCTGCTGCGAAACAGGTGTGGCTGTAGTGAGTTTTCCGCTGGTGATATTCTTATGCTTCCTGTAAAGCGTAATATATGAACTTGCCATGAACATCAGGTGTTTTACCCTTTCCTTGCTGAGGACAAGAGTCACAAACTTCTTCGACAGTTCGTTTGGGTTTCCACCCATAGCTGTCTCAATAAGTTGTGCCTTTTCTTCCCTCTGCATCATAGGGTTTGCTATTGCCACTGACAACTGTGGCACACTGGCAAACGACTTTGACAGTGTGAGCATGTCGTCATAGACAGCATCCTCTACCTTCTGCTCAAGACTGCATTTCAGCAGAGCTCTTGCATATCTAACTGAGATTAGTCCTAAATCCATAATTACTTATTTGCAGTAACTTCATCCAGCATACGGTCAATCAATTCCATCTGGTTCTGTTCGTTGCCGAGGTTCTGACGCAACACTTTCTCTGCAATCTGAATGCTAAGCGTCGCCACTTGTCCGCGTATGTCGCGAATGGCATTCTGCTTCTCTGCCTCGATGGCAGCCTTAGCCTCATTGAGAACACGTGCGCCTTCCTCCTTAGCCTTTGTCTGGGCTTGCTCAACGATAGCATCGCGTGTGGCATTGGCTTCTTTCAGTATCTTTGCCTGCTGCTCACGTGTCTGCTGAAGGATGGATTCACTTTCTGCTTGTATGTTGGCCAACTTTTCATTTGCTTCCTGTGCCTTCCTGAGACTTTCGTCGATGAATGCTTTTCTTTCCTTCACCATGTTGGTGATTACAGGGAAGCCATACTTCCAAAGTATGAACAGCACTACAAGGAAGACGATGGTCATCCAGAATAGTAAGCCAAAATCGGGTGTTATTAGTGACATTTGCTACTAACGTTTAATTCTGGAAATGTCCGTCTGCCTTATGATTAAACAAACAGTGCGAGGATTGAGATAATGAGTGCGAAGAATGTTGCACCTTCAACGAGGGCAGCTGCAACAATCATTGATGACTGAAGCTTTCCCTGAATTTCTGGCTGGCGTGCCATAGCGTCCATTGCCTGACCACCGATTTTACCGATACCTATACCTGCACCGATTACTGCAAGTCCACCACCAATTGTTGCACCTAACTTTGCAAGTGCTTCTGCTGCTAATAAAATTGATAACATAATTCTTTTGTTTTTTTTAATTGTTAATATTTATAATAGTTGATATTCCTTATATATATTATAATGTGTATTCTCCTGCAATTATAGTATTTCTATTACTCTGCTTTTGCGTGGCTCATCTGGATGTAGATTGAGCTGAGGAGCGTAAACACCATTGCCTGAATGTAGCATACCAAGAGTTCGAGCAGCATCATGAAGATGCTCATCGCTACGCTGACTGGTGTGATGACTCCACCAAGTGCATTGCCAAGCGCTCCGCCTACAGCAAACATGATGAATATCATACAAGTCAATGATATAGCTATTGCGTGGCCTGCAAGCATATTGGCAAAGAGTCGCACTGTGAGCACAACTGGCTTGATAAACACGCCAAACAATTCTATAACTGGCATCAATGGCACTGGACATTTAAGCCATGTTGGCACTTCCGGCCAGAAGATTTCCTTCCAGTAGTGTCCGTTGCCTGTCACGTTGGTCAGTATAAACGTAAACAGCGCCAAAACCAAAGTCACAGAGATATTGCCCGTGATATTGCCACCCCCTGGAGGGAATGGCATGATACCCATAAGGTTTGCAAAAAAGATGAAGAAGAAGCACGTAAGCAAGTATGGGGCATACTTGTCGGCTTTTTCTCCCAATACTGACTTGATGAGGTCGTCGTAGATTGACATGACGAACATGTGCATCAATCCTGTGAAGCCTTTCGGTGCTGGGTCGTTCACCTTGTGTTTCTTACACCAACGGGCAGGTATCAGTATGCAAAGCAGTAGGATTATAGCGTCGATGAAGAGTATGCAGACTTGCTTTGTTATCGAGATATCAAAGCATACTGGTTTATACTCTGCGCCAACCTTCTCTACTATCTTGCCTTTCTCGTCCTCGGCTCCTTGAATGTAGAAACCGTCAGGACCTTCACGCAAGAGGTTTTCATCTGGTTCATGTGTAAACTGCGAACTGCACATTACATGGAATCCACTTGTCTGGCTATAGAATATCATCGGCAGATGTATTATCACAGGTTTGCCGCCGATGTCGGTGACGTGCCATTGGTAAGAGTCCTGCACGTGCCCGAAAAGCACTTCCTTCAGGCTGAAGCCACCTTCTTTCTCCGCAGCACTGGCTGTGCTCGGGGCAGCGAAAGTCAAAGCCATCGTGACCAGTAAGATTATGTTTCTAAGAGTCTTCATTATATCTTTTTACTTCATAAGGGGGGCATTGGTTGTAAGTATTATGTTGCACGATTCTTCGATTCTTCGAATTATCGAAATTTCGATTACCAAGCAATCGTCTTAACTCCTTAACTCCTTTAACTCCT